>JADGQN010000128.1 GCA_017881765.1 Syntrophobacterales bacterium
CCCGTGCTCGCTCATCAACGAGAGTGCATCCTTAACCGTTGTGGGATTCAAGAACTCGAAACGGGGCATATTCATCGGTTTTTCTTACCCAGCCTTTGTTGACTCGAGCATAAACCAAATGTTGTTGACAAACAAACAACCCTTTCCTATACTGGTCATAGTATACGGTATACCGTATACCCTTTATCTTATAGCTATCATTTTTGATGTCAACAAAAAAATATGCGTCTTCTCTTAATACTTAGCAGCCTTCGCCACTTTAGTAAACAAAATTTTTCGCAGGAGGGATTCCATGGATATGTTCAGTGAGCTGACGATGCTATCGCTGGAGCAGGCAACCGTCCTTCCGTATTTGAGCTACCGGCTTGCCATGGACGGGATGAAGGTGATACGGCTCGAACATCCTGTCTACGGCGATCCCAATCGGATGATCGGCGACAATCGTCTGGGCGAGGAGCGCATGAACACCTATTTCCTGGCGATCAATGCGGGAAAAAAAGCGATCACGCTCAATCTGGGAGAAGGGCAGGGGCAGGAGATCCTCAAGGAACTGATTCGAAAGTTCAACGTTGACATCTTTGCCACGAACCAGCTTCCGAGGAATTATGAAAAGCTCGGAATCGACTACCAGACGCTCCGCTCTGTCAAGGAGGATATCATATGGGTGGGTCTTACGGGTTTCGGGCCGGAGAGCAACGAAGCAGCGTACGACCCAATTTTGCAGGCGCGGAGTGGGCTTATGGAGTTGACCGGTAATACGGGGGAAGACCCGCAAGTGCTGGGCATTCCTCTTCCTGATATGGGCACCAGTGAACACGCTTACGGACAGATTATGAAGGCTTTGTTCAAACGCGCAAAAACCGGCCAGGGAGAACGAATAGACCTCTCTATGTTCATGTCCACCACGTCGTGGCTCACCGTGCCGATAACCCTCACGAAGTCGTTCGGCCGGAAGATTACGAGACGGGGCAACACCCATGAGTTCTTTGCCCCGGTCTCCGTATACGAAACAAAAGACGGCTACGTGTACATCGCCGTCGGCAATGACCGGCAATGGATCTCTTTCACCCAGCTTCCGGGATTTGAGTCGCTTTCAAAACCGGAATATGAGAAGAACAACGGTCGTATCAGGGATGTACAACATCTCAATCAGCAGATTAATACGTGCACAAAGAGTAAAACGACCAACGAGATGATCGAGCTCTGCAACAAGGCAACGATAGCCATATCGCGGGTCAACACTATCGAAGAGGTGTTGGAAGACCCGTATGTCAGTGACGCGATGCTCACTGCGCGCGATCCAAAGACGAAGACGCAGATCTGGATGGCGCCACCGCCTTATATGACGCCATTCCTGAAAGCGTCGGGTAAAGAGATGACCTTCCCTCCGAGATTCGGAGAGCAAAACGACGAGATTTACGGAGGTCTGCTGGGCTACCCCGCCGAGAAGTTAGCGGGGCTGAAAGAGAAGGGAATAATATAGGGTCATGGGTCACGGGGCAGGGGTCACGGGTAAACCGCTGCCTGCATAGGCGCAGTTCGACGAGTCTTTGACTTGACCCATGACCCATGACCCATGACCCTTCGGGCGGTGACGCCGCCCGAATTGCGGCGAGAGGGCCAAATATGTTATGCATACAGGCAATGCCCGTTACGCGTTACAAATGACGCCAGCCTGCATTCAAAAATAGAGCGAGGCGCCCAGGAGGATAGCGACGGAGGCGTACTTAGGTATGTCGAAGTCGTGCCGACGCAACACCCACTTGCGTGGTTACCCGGAAGCTATATGAATGAAGGCAGGCTGGCGGTGCGCGTCGCGGGTTCTTCGCAGAGGAGGAGCCTATGAATATTGTGGTGCTCGCCAAACAGGTCCCCGACCCCGAAGCTATTGTAGGGATACGGGGTGACGGCACTGGGCTGGAGATCGAGCCAAAATTTGCCACCAACCTCTTTGATGAATTCGCTCTTGAAGAGGCTTTGCGCTTGCGCGAAAAACATGGCGGAAAGGTGAAGGTAATCACCCTCGGCGGAGGAAAGGCAACGGAGGTATTGAGGACAGGGATTGCTATGGGTGCCGACGAAGCCTTGCTGCTTGACGATCCTGCTTTTTTTGATGGCGATGGCTACGCCACAGCGCTCGCTTTGAGCAGGGCCATACAACGGGAACCCTTTGATCTGGTGCTCTGCGGCAAACAGGCGACGGATGATGATCGCAGCGAGGTCGGTCCCATGGTGGCGCAACTTCTGAACCTGCCCCACGTCGGAGGTATCACAAAGCTGGATATTGCCGATGGAAAAGCCACGGCTGAATCTCCTGTCGAGGGAGGCAAGGCAGTCGTGGAAGTCCCGCTTCCGGCAGTCTTCACTGCCCAAAAAGGGCTGAACGAAGCGCGGGTTCCCTTGATCACCGGAGTCATGAAAGCGATGAAGGCGCAGATTCCGAAGGTCACGCCGAATGAGCTCGGGCTGTCTACGGAAGAGATCGGGAAGGCTGGTTCGAAGGTGCGGATCGAACAATATCTTCCCCCGAAAAAGAGGGCCGGTGTGCATTTTATCCCCGGGGATGCGGGTGAGGCGGCAGCCGAAGCAGTGCGCATCCTCGTTGATGAAGTAAGGGTCATTTAAGGGGGGATGCCATGGAGAGACTACTCATTTTTGTTGAGACAAAAGGTGAGCGACCGCGAAAAGTTTCGATGGAGCTCCTGAGTGAAGGACAAAAACTGAGGGCTCAAGGGTATGCCGTGGAAGCCGTGGTCATGGGAAAGGCGTCGGCAGCGCTCAAGGAGGAGGTCCTCCCTTGCGTGGACCGACTGGTCAATCTTACAGACGCAGTTCTGCAGAACTACACTGCTGAAGGGTTTGCCCTGGCGCTGGCAAATCATGCCCGCTCCGTTGATCCAAAGCTGATACTCGCGGGCGCGACGCAGGTCGGAAGGGATTTCCTTCCTCGTGTCGCCGTGCTGCTGGGTGCCGGTATTGCTTCCGATGTGACGGGAATCCGTTGGAAAGAAGAACCGATAAAAGTGATACGCCCGGTGCACGGGGGAAGAGCGCTATCAGAAGTTTCTTTCGCGAACTATCCTGCCATCGTCACGACCCGGCCAAACTCGTTCCCGATGGAGCCCTCGGGGGGTGCGCCAGGGGAATTTGTAGAGAAAGAGCTTGGCATTTCCAGCGAAGTAAGAACAAAGGTGGTCAGGGTTGAAGAGGTGACAAAAGGCAAGGTGGACGTGACAGAGGCAGACGTTATCGTCACCGGAGGACGGGGTCTGAAAGGCCCTGAGAACTTTGCCCTGCTGGAGGAACTTGCAACACTCCTTGGCGGTGTAGTTGGAGCAACGCGCTCCGTGGTCGATGCAAAATGGCGTGACCAGGGGGATCAGGTGGGCAAGAGTGGGAAGACTGTTTCGCCGAAGCTCTATATCGCGGTTGGCCTTTCCGGGGCGATCCACCACATTATGGGCATGGACACGTCGAAAATGATAGTTGCCATCAACAAAGATTCGAATGCAAACATTTTCAACTATGCGGACTATGGCATCGTGGGAGACCTCTTCGAAGTCCTTCCCGCTATGACTGAGGATATTAAGAAGAGGCTTGGGAAATAACCTATGCCGGAAGAGAAGCTGGATGCCGTGATCGTTGGGGGAGGCCTTGCAGGGCTTGCCGCAGCTTACCGGCTGGCCGAGGCGGGCAAACAGGTTCTTCTGCTCGAGCGGGGCGATGCGCCCGGAAGCAAGAATGTGACAGGCGGGCGCATCTACGTTGAGCCCCTCAGAACCTTTCTTCCATCCATAATTGATGAGGCCCCTTTTGAACGCCACGTGGTCAGGGAGATGATCACGGTACTCGACGAAGAAAGTTCGGTCCAGCTGGAATATGCGCAGGATGGCTGGCGTAAGCAGCCTTATATGAGCTATACCGTGCTGCGGGCGAGGTTCGATCAGTGGTTTTCAGAAAAGGTCATGGAGAAGGGCGGCTTTGTCATTCCCAACAGGAAGGTCGACGATCTCCTCTGGGAGGATGGCCGGGTGGCCGGGGTTAAGGCCGGCGGAGAACAGATCGGTGCACACATCGTAATTGCGGCCGACGGGGCGCTCTCGTTCATGGCTGAGAAGGCTGGACTCCGCGAGCCGCTGAAACCAGCGAACTATGCCCTTGCCATAAAAGAAGTGCACAAGCTTGATGAAAAATGTATCGAGGAGCGCTTCGGGCTCGATGTGGGCGAGGGGGCCGCAAACCTTTTCGTCGGCGCCCTGACAAAGGGCATGTTTGGCGGAGGATTTCTTTATACGAACCAGGATACCCTTTCCCTTGGGATCGTGGTGGGTATCGACGCGCTCATGCATAAACAGCCTCAGATCGAGGCATACCGCTTGATGGATGATTTCAAAGCGCGGCCTGAAGTGGCCCGATGGATACGAGGCGGCGAGTTGAAAGAGTATGCTGCCCACGTCATATCAGAGGCCGGTATCAGCGGTATCTCCAAGCTCTATACCGCCGGCATGCTCGTAGCCGGTGACGCAGCAGGATTCGCTCTCAACATGGGGATCACCGTACGGGGGATGGAATTCGCCATAGCCTCAGGTGTGATCGCGGCCGGGGTAGCGGTTGATGCTCTCAACAAAGGAGATGTGTCAAAGGAGTACTTGGCCGAGTATGAGAAGAGACTCCGCGCGAGCTTTGTGCTCCGTGATATGGAAACCTTCCGCCACTCAAAAGAGGTGCTCGAGAACCCGCGCCTCTTCACTGTTTACCCCAAGTTCCTGTCGAGCCTTTTCAATGTGTTGTTCAGCGTGTCGGGCACACCCAAGAAGGGTCTCTACAAGAGTGCCCGGGCGGTTGCAAAAGAGTACATCCTGAACTGGGAAGGCATGAAAGATTTCTGGAGTTTGAGGAAGCTGTAATGAAGATAGAAGAAAAGATTGCCTGCAATGCCATCAAGAACGACAAGGAGAGCCACATAAAGCTCAAGCAGGACGTCTGCAAGAACTGCCGGGAGCGTTTCTGCGTTTACGCCTGCCCGGGGCATCTCTATTCCCTGAGCGAAGAAACAGGGGAGATGGCTGTGGAGTATGCGGGCTGTCTCGAATGCGGCACCTGTAAGATTGCCTGTATTTACGGGTCGGTGAGCTGGGAGTATCCCGGGGGAGAATACGGCGTACGGTATAGATACGGATGAGAAGCAGTGTTAAGTGTTATGTGCTGAGTGTTAAGTGAACGGCGGACAGATGATAGAAAGTGTTGAGTGTTGTGTGTTACGTGTTGAGTGAAAAGCGGCTGTTACCTGTGGTCGGTTTGGCACATAACACATAACACTCAACACATAACACTATTCACTGTTCTTTCGGGGGGCGGAGGATGACCGGACAGACTGCATCAAAGGGGGCGGGAGCTTTCAAGGGGATCAGGCCGGTCGGCAAGCCCCGGTCCGTGGGCGATGCTGTCTATGATGCCCTGAAAGTCGCTATCACGAAGGGCGATCTTCCTCCCGGACAACGGCTCATCGAACATCAACTTTCCCTCCGGATGCGCACAAGCCGCATTCCAATCAGAGAAGCAATCAAGAAGCTCGAAAAAGACGGACTCGTGGAGAAACTTCACAAAAGAGGGTTCGTCGTAAAAAGCGTGACAAAAACGGAGATAGAAGAAACCTTCGGTATCCGGGCGGTGCTGGAGAGCTATGCAGCTTACCTCGCCACCGAGCGGCTCACCGACGTGCTTAGGGAAGGGCTGGAGAATACTGTCCAGGCGTATAGAGACGCTTTGGAAAACGATGATATAGAGCGAATGATGTCAGCCAATGCACAGTTCCACGAGATGATTTATAAGGCATCGGGAAGCGAGAAGCTTTACACGCTCATTAATAATTTCAGAGACTTCATATCTCGTTATCGTAAGACGCTGCTCACCACCCGTGACTTTGCAAAGATGTCCCTGGAAGACCACATCCGCATGCTGGAAGCAATGAATGAGAGGGACAAAGAGAAGGTGGAGGAGTTAGTAAAAAAACATATATTGCGCGGGAAGGAGATCATAATCAGAGAGATGGAGGCAGGAAGACTGATCTAAAGCAGGGTTCAAGGGTTCAAGGGGTCCTTACAGGATGCTTCGCTACCGGGGGTTCAAGGGATGAAAGACAACTGTTCGCTTGCAGCCGCAAAGTGTCTGGTTTGCGAGTCTTTCCCTCGAACCCTTGAGACCTCGGCCCCTTGAACCCTGTCTTCTTTTTGGGGGGTATATGGCGGACAAGTATTACCGGCTTGGCTGTGACATAGGCGGCACATTCACCGATTTTGTCCTGCTCAACGATCGCACCGGCGAGATAAAGACCGGTAAGTGTCTGACCACACCGCAGGACCCTTCGGATGCCGTTGAAGAGGGCATAAGGGTGCTGGAGGCCACCACCCCGGACTTTGTAGCGAAGCTGGATGAGCTGATACACGGAACCACCCTCGTAATCAATTCCATTATCGAGAGAAAAGGCGCCAGAACAGGGCTCATTACGACGAAGGGCTTCAGGGACGTCCTCGAAATTGCGCGCGAGATGCGCTACGCTCCCTATGGCATATTCGCAGAATTCCCAAAACCCCTGATTCCCAGAAGATACCGGGTCGAAGTGGACGAGCGCATCCGGAGTGACGGGAGCGTTATAAAAGCCCTGGATCCGGAAGAAGCGACAGAGACGGTCCGCGCCCTGCTCGCCATGGGCGTTGAATCTATCGCTGTCTGCCTCATCAATTCATTTGAAAATCCTGCCCACGAATTGACGATAGAAGAGATTGTCGCCCGTGAAGCGCCGGCGGTCTCTGTCTCAATTTCGTACCGCGTCCTGCCGCAGATAAAGGAGTATGAGCGGACGAGCACCACGGTAACCAATGCATACGTCAAACCACTCACGGGACGTTACCTGTCGAAGCTTGCCGGCCGTCTTGCGTCGATCGGTTTCAAGGGCAAGCTCTTCATCATGCTTTCGAGCGGAGGCGTTACCTCTGTCGAAACGGCGGCCGAGTTTCCGGTGAGAATCATCGAGTCAGGACCGACCGCCGCGGTCATAGCAGGCCAGTACTACGGCAAGCATTTCAACATTTCGGAAATGTTCTGCTTTGACATGGGGGGCACGACAGCCAAGTCGTGCCTGATCCAGAAAGGGGTTGCCGGTGTCGTGCCGACCTTCGAGGTGGGGCGTGTCCAGCGATTCATGAAGGGAAGCGGCCTCACGATCCAGGTGCCTGTGGTTGACCTGATGGAGATAGGCGCGGGGGGAGGCAGTATCGCAAAGGTAAGCAAGATGGGTACGCTTCAGGTCGGCCCCGAAAGTTCGGGAGCGGCGCCCGGTCCCATCTGTTATGGGAGAGGAGGCGCGGATCCTTGTGTGACCGATGCGGATCTCCTCTTGGGCTACCTTGACCCGGACTATTTTCTCGGCGGCGAGATGAAGCTCGACAAGGAGGGCGCGCGCCGCGGGGTTGAGGAGAGAATCGCAAAGCCTCTCGGAGTCTCCTTCATTCAGGCCATCTGGGGTATCCACGATCTTATCAACGAGACGATGGCGGGGGCAGCGAAGACGCATATCGCCGAAAAAGGTGGAAACCCCAAGATCGTCACCATTGCTGCTTTCGGAGGGGCAGGGCCGGTTCATGCCTATGGTCTGGCCAAGAAACTGGGCTCCCCCCGTTTACTTGTCCCGCCAAACGCAGGCGTGGGCTCGGCTCTCGGTTTTTTCACCGCTCCCCGGGCGTTTGATCTTCTGCGGAGTCACAAGGTCTCCCTGACCAATGCGGCGTTCGGTGAGATAGAGCATATCTTCAGGGAGCTGGAGGCTGAGGCCGCGAAAATCCTCGAGAAGGAAGCAGCGCATGAGACCATCAGATACGAACGATCCCTCGACATGCGTTTTGTCGGGCAGGGATCGGAAGTGAGCGTTCCTGTGCCTGCAGGGGATTTCACTGGACTGACAAAAGATGACGTTCGGCGATCCTTCGACGAGGTCTACGAGAAGCTCTATGGCCGGACATATCCTGACTCGGAGGCTGAGTTCATCAATTTCAAGGTGCGGGCCACGCTGCCCGAGAAGCTCCTTCAATTGCCCAGGCTTGAGGCCGGCAAGGATCAGTCTCTCGACGCGGCCGTTAAGGGAGAGCGCCTCGCCTATTCACAAATCGTGCGCGATTTTATCCCGTATACCGTGTATGATCGGTACAAACTCTTTCCCGGCGCCCGGTTTCACGGCCCGGCCATTATCGAGGAGAGGGAGTCGACCCTCATCGTGGGCGAGGATGCGCATGCGTCGACGGATGAGTTCGGGTTCTTGTGGGTTGATCTCAAGGGGGCAGGAGCATGAAGCCGGTCACGGGGCGTACATTTGATCCAATCACGTTAGAGATTCTGTGGCGAAGACTCATCTCTATTGTTGATGAGGCTGATTCGAGCGTTGCCCGTACGGCGTTCTCAAGCCTGCTCAGAGATGCCCATGATTACACGTGCATGTTTACCGACCGCAAAGGCCGGGAACTGGCACAGGGAAGCTTTGCGACTCCCGGGCAATCGGGGGCCATGGCGATAGGGGTGAAGAACCTCGTCAATAGTTTTCCCGTGGACTATTACCAGCCGGGCGACGTCTTCATCACGAACGACCCCTGGGCCCTGGCGGGTCACCTGAATGATGTCTGCGTCTGGAGCCCCATCTTTTACAAGGAGCAGCTGGCGGCCTTTACCGCGTGCGTCTTTCATCACTCGGACATCGGCGGCCGTGTCTCCTCGGACAACCATGATGTCTTCGAAGAAGGCCTGTTCATCCCGCTCGTGAAGCTATACGACAAGGGCGTCCTCAACCAGTCGGTCCTGGATATGATCCGTTGGAACGTGCGGACTCCTGATGAGGTTGTCGGGGACATCCGGTCGCAGATCGCAGCGAACCATGTCTGTGCGGATAAAGTATGTCAGATGCTCAAAGAGAGCGGGCTCGACAGCCTGGATGATCTGGCGGACCAGGTAATCAGCCTCACCGAGAAGAGCATAAGGGAGGAGATCGAAAAGATCCCGGACGGTCTCTACCGGGCCAAAGGCATTATCGAACAGATGAAGGGTGATGACCTCATTATCCAGGCAGCGGTCGAGATCAAGGGAAGCGATATCATCGTGAACCTCGATGGCTCTTCCGGCCAGGTCAACTGGGGCGGCAACGTGGTTTTTAATTTTACGTATGCGTACGTGTTCATGGCTATCAAGAGTATGTTCGCTCCGGACATTCCCAACAATGAGGGGTGCGCCCGGCCTATAAAGCTGACCGTCCCTGAAGGTACTGTTGTTAACTGTAAGTTTCCTGCTGCCGTGGCCGCCAGGATGGGCGTGGGTCACTTCATGACCGAGGTCATCTATAGGGCCCTCTCCGATGTAGTGCCCCAAAAGGTGATCGCGGGATCGGGCGGCACGCCGGCAGCGATGAATGTTTTTTACGGGAAGAGAAATGATGCGAGACCGTGGCATTCGGTGATCATCAGGGGAGGAGGCATGGGGGCGGGCGCTGCCAACGACGGCAACTACGTCTTCATATTTCCGGCTAACGGCGCGAATACGCCTGTCGAGATATTTGAAAGCGACACCCCGCTCATCGTCGAAAAAAGAGAGCTCCTCACTGATTCCGGTGGCCCGGGCAGGATGAAGGGAGGCCTCGGGAAGAGGGAGCTTTTCAAGATACCTGACGACAAGTACGCGCCAATGCCTCCTGTGAATTTGGGGATACAGGCCGGAAGGTATGTTTATCCGGCGGAAGGGCTCTTCGGCGGCAAGACGGGCTCAAAAGCGCAATTTCTGGTCAATGGAGTGCCCGGAAACGCCTATGGCTTAACCCAGTTGAAGCCGGGCGACGCGGTGACCATCGATGCGCCCGGCGGCGGCGGCTGCGGCAACCCTTTTGAACGCGAGCCGGAGATGGTGCAGCAGGACGTGATGGAAGGATATGTGAGCGTGGAACGGGCCAGAACCGAGTATGGTGTTGTGATCACCCCGGGGACGTATGAGATAGATTGGGAAGAGACGAAGAAGATAAGAGGGTCACGGGTCACGGGTCAAGGGTCAAGTTAAGAGAACGGAACCAAGGCATTGCCTGGGTTTTTAGCGTGACCCATGACCCATGCCCCTTGACCCTATCATTCAGGAGGTGTTATGCCAAAGACATTCATGCCGACTGCGAAGACAACTGAGGAGCTTGCTGCGCTCCAGTTGAAAGGCCTGAAGTGGACCGTGAAGCATGCCTACAACGGGTCACCTTTTTATCGGCGACGGTTCGAAGAGGCAGACGTGACGCCAGGCGCAATTAAAACGTTGGATGATATCAGGCGTTTGCCCTTCACGACAGCCAACGACCTGAAAGCGGGCTATCCTTTTCCGCTACTCAGTGTACCCATGGAAAAGGTGGTCAGGATTCACGCCTCCAGCGGCACTACGGGTAAGAAGAAAGTGCTCGCTTACTCCGCAAAAGATATTGATGACTGGGCAAACTTTTTCGCCCGTTGTTTCGAGATGGCCGGGTTGAGCCGGCTTGATCGGGTGCAGATAGCGGTGGGCTACGGCCTTTGGACAGCGGGCGTTGGCTTTCAAGCGGGGGTCGAGCGCTTTGGCGCGATGGCGATACCTATTGGC
>JADGQN010000129.1 GCA_017881765.1 Syntrophobacterales bacterium
ACGCTCAAGCCGGAACAGGTTAACGCCTTCTTTAAATTAATGGGGGAGCGGTACGGGAAAAAATCTACCATTTTGACGAGCAACTTAGACTACCCCGAATGGTACGACCTCTTCCAGAGGAAGACACTCGTTGACGCCCTCTTGGATCGTCTCAAACATTACTGCATCACGATCCGCATTAACGGCCCCTCCCTTAGGGTAGCCTCCAATGGCAAAGGAAAACCTACTGCCAAATCTTGATCTATTGCTCTCCCTTCCTCAAAGCTTCCCTGTCATTACTCATCGTCACCTTCAGAATTCTTCTGTACCAAAGCTGCCAACGTATCAACTGCGCAGCTTGAGGGTTACCCAGTATAAGCGACACAGGGTTATGTTTTTTGAGCGGCGTAGCCAGGACGGAGAACGCGCTGCGCGCTATGATTTTCGCGTACTGGTAGTGGATCAGGTCCCTTATGGTCCTTACGTCCCTGTCAGGCAACCCGGTCGGGCTGGACGAATTTGGTTGCAGTCGCAGAAGAGCGAGGGTAATATTCTTGGAGCGTTGGTCGGCGTGCCCGAGGTTGCAAGAGAAAACAATTTGTAGAATGGAGAAGCCATGAGTGAGTTTGACGTAATAGTGATAGGTGGGGGTCCGGCGGGTTGCTATGCTGCTTTGGCTGCAGCCACCAAGGGATGCACGGTGGCCCTGTTTGAGGAAGACGGAGCTATTGGATGGCCGAGACATGATCCGGGTTGGCTGATGGAGTCAGACTTTGCAACATCGCTCATCAACGCCGTGGGCAAAGCTGTTCCCTGGAGTAAGGTGGAAGAATACAGGGTGTGCAATTCAGAATCGGGTGAGCTCATAGAAAAGAGTAAACGGGGAGGATACATTGTCAGACGAGATCTTCTCGAAAAAGAGATAGCACTATTGGCCGTGAAAGCCGGGGCCGAGTTGTATCTGAAAACAAGAGTCACAAACCTGATTAGAAGCGAAGGAAGAGCCGTCGGGGTTGAAACCGGCTCTACAGCGATGCCAAAGGCTGAAGCCAAAATAATTATATGCGCAGACGGGATCAGGTCTGCCGGACATGGATTGGCTAAAAAAGAGGGAATGTGTGAAAGCACCAACCTCCTTAAGCCGGGCATAAGTTACCTACTCGCAAATGCAGAGGTATCGGCGGGCATCATAGAGCATTTTCTTTCTTCTGATCCGCTCTTGAACTATAAGACCTTCTTTACGCATCGGGATGGTTTATCTGTATTGGGTGTCCCAACCTCCTCCGCTTTTCACGACCTCAAGCAAAGGCGCGACAATGTTGTCTCTCAAAAGATCAGGCATGCCTTCCCAATAGAAATCACCGGGTACTCCAGAACATCTTCAGGGAAATATGCAAAGTATTTTGAGCGTATGATTAAGGATAACATCCTGTTCGTGGGTGACGCATCAGGCGGCGCAGGAAATATCCACGGAATGGTGCAGGGGCAGTTTGCCGGTACAGTTGCAGCGTCTGCAATTAAGGAAAGAGACATCAGCGAAAGAAGACTTTTTGAATATCAGGATCTGGTACGCAACAGCCTAGGGAAGGCCCCGTTCTACTATTTTTCCGCAAGAGAAGATTTTGGCTCTTTCGATAACTGGTTCCATGAAGTTGAGACATCGACAAGAGGCATAACGGCTATGGAGTTTTCACTCATGCGATGAGCACCATCACAAGTACCCTTTGCTCGCCCGCCGCCCCGCCGCCACTCTCCCCTTCAGAAAGTCTGCCTATTCTGCCGTATGGGTAGGCCATCAGGGACGCCCATTGAATTATCACTTTCTTTCTCCCGCACGCCAGACTCGATCCCTTCTCTCGCGTATTTTGGGGACGCCCTTTAGTTTTGATCCCTGAGAAGCAAGTGCCTTTGGAGCAGATCGTCACAATATACTGTATCCAATGCCATGTAAATACTGCATTAATGTTTTATGCAAACCTTCATTATGTCAAAAAACAGAGTTACTTCTCAGGGATCAAAAGTGAAGGGCGTCCCAAAGCCCAACCAAAGCCCAACGAGGCCTTACTTATGAACTTATTAGTAATTACTGCCCCAACCGGGAGGCAGCTTGGCGCCTGTCACTTTTTCCAATTTTTCCCAATCCCGGCCCCATAGAGTAGTAAATGTATCACGCAATGCTTCGTACGCGCGTTTCCAACCCGATTCAAAGTCGTATTTAAAAGTATCCTCAAGAAACGGAACTATTTCGCTCAGTTTTTCCTTTGGCAGGTATGCCCGTGCTCCCATATCATAGGCCCGCTTCAAGTTCTCCGGGCTGAGAGCATGAGCAGTAAGCATAACAGCCCTCAGATTGTTCTTCACAGCAATGTCCAGGAGGTCAAAACCTCGAACCCCCATGATGTCAAGAACGATCAGATCGTAAATTTTCGATTGAAGCAACTTCACAGCTTCATCGTAGCTTGTGGCCCTATCGAAAACACAATCGGAGCAGCTCGACGTAATCTCTTCCTCGAGGACATCCAGAATATCCTGTTCATCATCAACAGCCAATATCCTTTTTTGATCCAGAATAGAACTACTCATTATAAAACCTCCTGTGGTAAATCAATCCCGCACCGACGAACCGAGTTGATTCGGGTATCCTGAGCCAAACGTATTATATCAACTTTAATCCATTTTAAAAACTTCTCCGTTTTGTCAATTAAATTAATTTATTACGGACTGCAAAAGAGTTGGGCAAGTGCTCTACACGTCAACCTCTACGGGCTATTCGATGACCGTTCCCTTGCCGGTCTTCCGATGCTCGAGCTCGACGTGGTTGACGAACGCCATTCTGCCCTGGGAATCGGCTTTAAATCCACTCCTGTTGCACCAATCGGTAAATGTTTCCGGATCGATGTCTGCGCGAATAGCGATATTGCCACCACCCTTAATCTCTTCGCATTGCCTTCCGACAAGAGCTTTCCAGTCTTCATACGTGGCGGGCATATTCTCGGAATCGGTAAAGATCGCAAGCGCCTTGCGGTAAGTAGGCTCATCCTTGAACCAAGCAATTCCTATGACATCGTTCATTCTGACAGCTCCTTTCGTTTATCGGGGGGGATAGAGGGATGTCCATAAAATTATAAAACTGTGGGGACGTTGTTTCTTACGTTGCATAACTCATCCTAAGTAAATAACTTGTTACGAAGTTCGCGGAAGGTCTGCTTTATGAAGCCGTAATGCCTGCCCTTGGCTGCGGTACCGTCGGGGACGGAAAAGGCGCTGCGCGCTATGATCTTCGCGCACTGGTAATGGATCAGGTCCTTTATGGTCCTTACGTCCCTGTCAGGCAACCCCGTGTCACTCCCCTTCTGAAAGTCTGCCACACTTCCGCCGGTTCGGCAAGGATATTTATCCAGGGGCATTCGCCTGTGCACCCTCACAAGATGAATCCATTGACACCTCAGCGGTTGACCGGAAATAAGTTTGCGCACAAGTTCCGAGAAGCAGGTCAAGTCTGTGCTCAAAAATATAGATGCCGTTGTCTGAAGAAAGGTATAATAGTGAACGAATCATCCCTTTGGAAAATGGGGGATCCGCGTAATGTCCTGACGGGAGGATCATAGGAATGGCTGATGTGCTCGTGGTCGACGATGACGTAGTGATGTCCGACTTGATCGCCAATATCGTTCAGGAGTTGGGGCATCAGGCTAACTGTGTGTACACGCTCGCGACAGCACTCGATGAAGCTTCGTCGAGGCCGTATGACGTGGTAACTATGGAAGTCAATATGCCTGACGGCAGTGGGCTCGATGTCCTGCCTCAAATCAGGCAGAGCTCTTCAGCTCCTGAAGTGATAATCGTCACCGGTTTTAGAAATCCTATTAGCGCACTGATAGCTATCAGAAACGGCGCCTGGGATTACATTAAGAAATCTTCACCGGTAAAGGAGAAGATTACGCTTGCGCTGGTCGCAGCGCTCCAGTATCGGGAGGAGAAAAGGGCACGGGCCCCGCTCGCCGTTTTGGCCGGAAGCGAAAAGCTATCCCTGACCTTACGTCCCATTGCGTTCTACCATGAACGGATGGAGTCACAGTACCTGCAAGATCTCGTGGCGGCCGCAAAGGGGGATGCCAAGATCGCATCCCGAATCTCCGGTCTTTCCCGGTCCCGCCTTTATGCGCTTCTGAAAAAGCACAACATCGTTATGCCGCGTAAGGGGGAGGAGTAGGGGACATCGTTCGATGAATCGGCATCGCACGGAGGCGCGACCAACCGGCCTGATCTGCTGAATTGCTGTCTCGCTCGTGAGTTGCGCATGCCGAAGATCGCCGAGCTGACCTTAATCATTCGAAGAAAATCGTCTTGATCTTCCCCAGGATAGCCCGGTCTGACTTGGCTACTGCAGCAACCTCTGCTGCCAGCTCGTCGCCGGTGGCCGGGTCGACGGTAACCTTCATTCTGGCTGTGTCTGCGAGGAACTCGGGGTCCTTCACCATCTCGTCAAAGGCTTTGCGCAGCATCGCTACTCGCTCCTTGGGAACGCCCGGCGGGCAGACGAACGGCCGCGCAAACTCATTGACCGCGTGGAGACCAACCTCGACGATCCTTTTCTGCTCGTCCGTTTTGGCAAACTCGATCAATCTCGGAACCTTTGGAAGCTCTTTGAGCGGCTTCGGGACAAACTGCAGAGCCACGAACGCATCGTCCGCATCGCTCTTTATCCAACTGGTTTTGGCGCTGTCCCAGCCGGGAGGTCCACCCGCGACTTCACCGCTCTCCATGGCGAGGCGGATTTCGGTCGTACCTTTGTAACCGGAAACGATCTGTAGAGGGAAGCCGATGTACTTCGCCATCCGTAGGGCGTTTTCGGAGGAGTTTCCCCGCGACAGGCCGCCCACCTTGATAGGAACCGGTGAGGCCCGTAACTTTTCTGCTGAAGTAATGCCGCTCTTCTTGCTGAGGACAAGCACGACGTTGTCCTTGTAAGAGGTGCCGATGAAGTTGAACTTCTCACCGTCAAAGTCATAGCCCGGCTGTCCGAGGTACTGTCCCAGGATGAAACCGCCGAGGATGTGGCCGATTGTGAGGCCGTCGGGCTTCGTAGCCGAATATAAATTCTTGATCTGGATGAGGCCCCCGGCTTCCGGTACGTTTTCGACGACGATGGACGGTTTCCCGGGGATATGGTTCCCCAGATGCCTCGAGACAATCCGGGCCCATGCGTCAAAACCGCCCCCGGGCGTTGTACCGACCGTCATACGAATAACTTTGCCCTCGTAGAACGGAGCCGCAATAAGCTCCCCTGAGGCAAATACAAACAAAACTGACACTACCGCAAAAATTAAAAATATCCGTCTCATGAGTTCCCCCCTGTCCTTGATCCTTTGATTTAATCCGAATCTACCCTCACTAGTTTTACCATTTAGCATATATATAACTCAAAACTATGGTGCTGTCACAAGAAAGGCTCGTCGGTCCCCGCAGATTGAGCACAAGCGATTCGGTTTGCTCGTGTAGACCCACCGCCGTTGCTCTCTTCATCCCCCGTGCGTCGCCCCATGAGTGCAATCGTTGGGGACGTTGTGCAATCCGGTGGGGACGTTGTTTTTAATTGTGCTTTGGGGCAAATTTCACTTCGAAGTGGAATGCACCCCGTCCTGACTTCCCGGGGTTCAAGTTTCTTGTCATGGAGCCGATAAAATGATGAGCGGGTTCAACTAATGATAAAGGGGTATAACCATGACTAACGAAGAACAGGCTGCCTTGGACGCTGTGATGAATTACCTCGGCAGTTACTCGCAGAGAAACATCGAAGGGTGCATGTCTGCGATAGCGGCTTCAAGGCCGATTATGCTGTTTGGAACGAATGACAATGAAGTTTTTAAGACCTCCGACGAAATTCGTTCTGCTTTCAAGAGAGACTTTCAAAACATGACCAATATCCGCTGGGGAGAACGT
Source organism: Syntrophobacterales bacterium (assembly GCA_017881765.1). Taxonomy (GTDB): domain Bacteria; phylum Desulfobacterota; class Syntrophorhabdia; order Syntrophorhabdales; family WCHB1-27; genus JADGQN01. Next base: position 5,923 of record JADGQN010000129.1, read on the forward strand.
CGGAACATTCATGTCGAAGCGTTTCCAACACTTGCCAGTGTGCTTATCGAGCTACCGGTTTCTTATCAGAGTGAAGGGAAAGAGGTTGAAACGCTTTTCCGCTACGCCCTGACGCTTACCAAAGAAAGTGAACAGTGGAAAATTTGCTCCGGAATGGCAAGCGTACCGTTTGTGGCCGGCACATACTCATTTCCCAAATAGGCGCGTTAGCGGAGAACATTATGCCCTAAAGAGCCCCCCTGTTTTCTTCTGACGACGAAAGGCCTTTTTGTGGCGTAAAAACACTGCCTCGACGTACTCCTTCTTGGATCGCTGACTCATAGGTGCGCTCCCTTTCAGGAACAAATTATCGGTAACATCATTTATGAGTCAACGATTTTCTCGGACTATTTTGTCAACAACATCTCATGTGGAGGCAATTCGAAGGAGCAATGTCAATTAAGACGCGATCTCGTTCAGGCGATAACAAGTAGGGGTTGGGGATGGAGACGCCGGCTGGAGCAGCCCGAGATCGGTTTCTGCCGGGAACGTGGGCAGCCCCGTAATAGAGTGTCGTAGGCAGGTGTTCATTAGATACACAAGATCGAATCGAGAGATAACAGATCACGCCGATGGGAAGCCCCCGGACCTCCTTGTGGTGCTGAGTGTCGCGTTTGCGGCGTTCATGGTGAATGTGGACAACTATATTGTTGTCATCGCCCTACCCACGATAACGGCCTCTTTCGCTATCGATACAGGTGCAGCGAGCTGGATCTCCATAAGTTATCTTCTCGCCATGGTGGCGACCATGCTTGTCATGGGCAGGGTAGGGGACCGCATCGGAGTGCGGACTGTCTTTATTGCCGGGTACGTTCTCTTCACCTTCGCTTCCCTGCTCTGTGGCGTTTCACCGGGGATCAACTGGCTTATCATGTCACGGGTCCTTCAGGGGCTGGGGGGTTGCATGCTCTACGTGGGGGGCTTCGCCGTGATCCCTCGGTATCTCCCTCCCGACCGACACGGCTGGGCCTTCGGCATCACATCTACTGCTGCCGGCTTGGGTATGATTGTTGGCGCCCCACTGGGAGGGATCATCACTCAGTACCTCTCGTGGCATTGGGCCTTTCTCCTTAACCTGCCCGTCGGCATTGTCGCCGGTCTCTGTACGGCCCGAGTCATTCAGCCGGAGAAGAGAGCCAGCCGAGGAAAAGAATCCGCAGCGGGAAAGTTCGATGTATTCGGGTCTCTTCTCAGTCTTATCGGCATTATCGCCCTGCTTCTCGGCATTAGCGGGGGGCCGGAGAGGGGATGGGGTTCTATTTCGACTCTTGCCTATTTTGCAACCGCCATTGTCTTTCTTTCCTGCTTCATCGTCCGTCAGGGAAGGCTAAAAGATCCTCTCGTCAATCTGAGTCTTTTTCGGAACCAGAGCTTCGTGTGCGGTATAGCAGCCTCTTTTTCGGTCTTTCTCTTCTTCGCGGGAAGTGATTTCCTGCTTCCCTTCTATCTTAGCCAGACAAAAGGATTGTCGAGCAGTTGGACGGGGTTAGTCTTGACGACGTATTCCCTTGTTTATCTGGGCATTGCCCCTTTCGCAGGCCGCGTCTCCGACCGAATGAACCCCGGCTCCATTTCTACCTTGGGGATGGTCTCGGCGTCCGCGGCGTTCCTCTTTTTCGGCCTCACCCTTCACCGGAGCAGCATGGGCCCGGTCATCCTCTTTCTCGCCTGGCTTGCCTTGTCCCTCGGCTTCTTTTTTTCACCCAACAACAAGCTCGTGGTCGATTCCATCCCCGAGGAAGACCGCGGAGTGGGCATCGCCCTCTTCTGGACGATCAACCATTTCGGTATTCTTTTGGGCATATGCCTTTTTGAAACGGTCAATTCAGCCGTTCTCCCCGGACATCGCATTTCCGACGGCCTTCAAATGCATCAAACAGGCACTTCCGCTGAGGTCCTGTTCCATGGCTTTCGAAATGCCTTCATCGCAGGTGGCATTATCGGTCTGATTACGGTTGTCATATCTTCACTCGTCGTAAGGAGAAAGAATCGAAATGATAGAGCCGTCCACCCTGACTATTCCCAACAATATCTCCTATCTCTCGGCCATTCAGTCCTTCATAGAAGCGGTGGCGCGGCAAACCGGTTTTGGCGACAATGACACGGCCATGATCCTCCTCGCCGTCGAGGAGGCGGTTGTCAACGTCATAGAGCATGCCTTCGAACCTGCTGAGAAGGCGTCATTTCAGATCATCATCGAACCGTCAACCACAGGGTTGAAGATCATCGTGAAAGACAAGGGGCTTCCCTACGCCCCGAGCCTTGTGCCCACGTATGCCGTTGATTCCGACCTGGAGAAGATGGAGTCAAGCGGCCTCGGCTCTTACCTCATGAGAAAGAGTATGGACGAGGTAACCTTTCACAATCTTGGTAAAGAAGGGAAGGAGCTGCATCTGGTGCGCCGTCTACCCTTCAGAAATATCAGCGACTATCATGCCCCGGAGGAAACCGACCAGCACCTTGCGCAGATCCCTCAGCCTGGCGCCCTTCAGTACGACGCACCATTGGAGATACGCTTGACCCGCCTTTCTGAGACAGTGGAAGTATCAAGGCTTTTTTATCGCTCTTACGGGTATTCGTACGTGCACGATTCCATTTACTACCCCGATCGTTTTGCGCAGCTCATCGAAGAGGGTGAAATCATATCCGCGGTCGCTGTCACGGGAGAGGATCAGATAATCGGCCACGGAGGTCTTGCGATGGAAGAAGGGCACCGACGTGTCGCAGAGGCAGGCATGGCGGCAACCAAACCTCTTATGCGCGGCATAGGAGGCATGACAAAGATCGTTCAATTCCTCATAGAATACGCGAAAAACCAAGGGATGGAAGGGCTTTTTGCAAGGGCGGTGGCTGACCACCCTTTTTCACAGAAAACAGGATTCAAATGCGGTTTTCGCGATTGTGGGATTCTGCTCGGCATTGGTCTTCCCGATACGGATTACAAAAACATCGTCGGACTCGTGACTCAACGTGTTTCATTAGTGTGCTCTTTTCTTCCCCTCGTCGAGGTGGGCCGGTGTATCCTCTATCCCCCGGAACATCATCGCTCTATCGTGGAGGACATATACGATAACCTCGGAATCGACGCCACCTTTGTCGCATCTGAAATGAATGATCTTCGCAAAACCGAAGAACGGACGTTACTGAAGAGTCGGGTAATTCCGAGCGACTCCAGGGCCGAGATTGTGTTAACCGGTTATGGAAAAGATACAGCCGCAGAACTGGCCCACGTGCTCAAGGACCTCCTGCACCGGAAGGTGGAGGAGATTTCATTGTACCTGGACCTGCAAGATCCTATGACGGCCAGTCTGTGCCGGGAATTCGAGGCCCTCGGATTCTTCTTCTCAGGGGTCATGCCCTTCCTCCACTTCGATCATACCTTGATTCTTCAATACCTGAACAACATCACCCTTGACTATGCGCAGTTGAAGGTTGCTTCGGACTTCGGGCATAGGCTCCTGAACTACGTAAGGGAACGGGACCCGAACCAATAGGCGTTGAAAGCTGCACGATGAAGTTACGGGGCCGTGTGATCTGGGGCGTCAGAGTGCCGGAAAAGTGAGGGCGTTTTCATTTATTTATTCAATACCTCTATGCTCAAATGCCGAAAGACTCATGTGCGCCAACACGTAAGGGGTCAAGGCCGTTCCTGGATCAGCGGCTCGCAGGCTTAGTGGATGAAGGCACTCCCCATTTTGTGATGATCTTGTCGTAGGTTCCGTCTGCGAGCATCGCCCTGAGTCCTTCGTTAAATCTTATCAACAAATCATCCTGTTTTTCTTTTAAGACCGCTACACCAATGGGGACCTCAAGAAATCCTTTTGACGGCAGTGAGAACTTGCCGGGGAATAGGTTTTGGGCCAGAACCGCACCAACCTGAGTATTGAGGGCAGCCGCATCCGCTTTTCCGTTCAGAACAGCTTCCAGAGTTGCCTGATAATCCTTCACGTCAGTGTAGAGATTGACCTTAGGGAACTTCTCTCTGATAAAATCTGCCAAGGGCCCTTTTAACGGCGTGGCCACCGTTTTTCCTTCCAGCTCTTTTAGATCGGAACATGGTGGATTCGGGACTTTAGTGAAAAGGGCTCCCCCTGAGATAAGATAGGGGTTGCTGAAATCGAACGTATTTTTACGCGCGGGGTTGATGCCGAAAAACGCTAAGCCCTCAGCCTCTCCTTTAAACAGTAGATCTTCCGCTTTGTCCTGTTGCTCACCGATGAAAACGACCTTCAGATTTGCCTTGGCAAAAATAGCCGTCAGAATATCTATAGCTAGTCCTTCAGATTTGCCTTCTTTTACCACCGCAAATGGTTCGAAAGACATGATATGCACTAATCTGACCATGTCTTTCTTTTCTCCGGCCCTTCCCGCAGTCGGCCAGGAACATGCGACAAGAATCATTACCAGCAGCAGGGACGAAACCATAAGTGTCTTGAGCGCCTTTCTTTTCATTCCAATCTCCTCCTTCCGGGCCGTGGCATAGAAGACAGTGTTGTGTGTTGAGTGTTATGTGAAGGGCAAAGGTTTTTCACTTACTAATGCGGTCATTAGTAGAGCCACATACATCACCCTCCCCTTCATCCCCTCCCCTCAAGGGCGGGGAAATACTACAACCCTCTCCCCTGGAGGGAGAGGGCGAGGGTGAGGGGGCCT
>JADGQN010000130.1 GCA_017881765.1 Syntrophobacterales bacterium
CCGCTGCTTCCTGTCCCTGCCACCCGGGTCAGGGCGCCCGTCCCTCGGTCAATCCGCCAGACGGAGTGGGTGTCTTTGTCGGCAAAATAGATGTCGCCGGCGCCCGTGACATGGACGTTTTCCGTCGTGCCGATCGTAAAGGGCGAGGCGGTGTCGATAGTGTACCGGAGGGACTGATTCACCGGTCGTGAAGCATACGGGGCCGTGACCGAGACAATGACGGCATCCTTGTAAGGGACTAGGGCGGGGTAGGTGACCGTATCAGGGCTCATCACCTTCCGGGTGTATGTCTTGCCGTTATAGGTATAATTCTCCCCGGCGGGCACCCGCCAGCAGGGGTCCTGCATCAGTTTCCAGGTGGACTGCTCAATGACGGCGAGCTGGCTATAGTAGGTCTGCATGCTGCCGGTCTGGTTGCCGGCCATGCGGGCCTGCAGACCGGAACGCGAGTTCACCATGAAGGCCGTCACGGAAAGAAGGAGGAGTAGAAGGAGCAGCGTAATGACTATAAAGCCCTTACCGTTCATAGTCTCATCCCAACAGCCTGGTCCGCGCCCTCGTTTGCAGGCTTACACTGGCCTTTCCGTTAGTGAGTGTGAGGCGGATTTGGAGAAGGCTCGGTGAGAGGCGGGTGCATTTGAACTCAGTGACGTGCTCGCATATAGTTTTATTCGGAAGGAGACCGCTCGGAGAGGTGCTGTAATCGGGCATCTGCTCCGTGAGCTTCCAGTTTGTGCTGCTTGTCTTATCAAGGGCAAAGGTGATGTAGTCGGAGGCGTCTCCTGTGGCCGTATTGACGAGACCGTCGGCGTTGTTATCTGCGTCGGGCTTCCCGTCGCCCCCTGCGGTGTAAGAGTGCGTGGCGTTGGTGTACGTGTCGAGGACCCGCTCACTCACCTTGAGGACCTCCTCATTGCTTCCCACGGGGCTCACAATCCCGTCCGCCTCCTGGGCGAACATGACCAGGCGCTCCATGGCCAGGCGTGCCTGCACCAGCAGGTCCTGCTTCTCGTTTATGCTCCCGTAGGCTGAAAGGGCGGTTCCGAGGGAGCGCTCCAGGCCCAGGAGAATAATGGCGATGATGAAGATGCTGACGATGAGTTCCACCAAGGTGAAGCCGCTATTCTTCCTGCTCCTCTCCATCCTCAGTACCCCGCCTTCAGGGTCTTCAAGGTGACCCGGTTTACGGTTGACGTGATTTCAGCGAGACCCCCGTTCCCGCCGCTTGCGTCAGTAATGACCACTGTCGGGACGCAGGTCGTTCCCTTAAAGACAAAGCTCTCCTGGCCCGTGCCGAAAAGGCTATCAAGATTGACCGGGTTTGCCTGGCCGTTTTGAACGAGGTCGTTGAGGGTCTTAAAGTCGAGGGCTAGGACCCGGTTCAAGGTCTGCCTCGCATAATTGGCGGAAACAATGGTGGTTTCTTCATTGGCGGCTGCAAAGAGGGAGGGGCCGAAGGCATTGATCATCGGAGCAACGGCAATGACGAGTATGAAGACGGCGAGGAGTACTTCGAAAAGGGTAAAGCCTCTTTGATTGTTGAGATATTGCATGTTCATCGCCCTACTGCACCGTAATCCGGCCGTTCACGCCGTTCACTGTAACGGTCTTTTGCTTTCCGCCACAACTGACGGCGAAGGTACTATCACTGCTGCCGGAATGACCGTCGGGATAAAACTGAACAGTGCCCCCTGCCGGAACAGAGACTATCTTCACTCCCTGATAGGGGTCCATGGTATCGAAATCCCTTACGTACCACGTCTTGTCGAATGGGTTCAGCACCACACCATTTGCGTCAACGGGCGGATCGTTATCGGGCCTTGCCGGTGGCACAGGATTGGGCTTGGGATCTGAGTCATATACCCTGAACCCATTCCCCGATACGTCGCCCTTGACCCCGAAAGGCCTCTGGTACCGCACGGCAAGGTTGAGCGCATATTGCAAGCCGCCGGTTATCTCCCCGGCGGCTCCATTCAATCTGTTGTCGGTGATGAGTGAACGAACGTGGGGAACTGCGATCATCCCCAGAATGCCGATGATCATTGACACCAGCAGAACGTCAAGAAGGACTATCCCCTTGCTGTCCAGGACGTCTCCCTCAGGGAAGTCCTTTGTCATGTTCGTTCACTCCGTGGTGGATCGGTCAGCACCCCATGAGGGAAATTGGCTCCTTCCCGAGGGGAAGATTTTGCCTAATACAAAGCATTAACTTATCTAACCCCCCTCCCTAACCCTCCCTCAAGGGGGGAGAGTTAGGGAGGGGGTGATGTCAGGTTATTTATTACGTTTGTATATTAGTAAGTCACATGCGTTACCCCACCGGTGCTGCCGGTGTCGCTCGGAAAGAGGATGCCGGTCTTGACAATGAACTGCCAGCCAACGGTATTGTCAGCCGTTCTCGCAGCGTTGATGTCGGTGGTGGTGATGTCGCATTTGACGGTAGTCAGGTTGTTGAAGGGGTTGGCAGGTAGCTTCCCTCCTTTCATGTATGGCCCAAAAATGGGCGCTGTCAGGGTAGCCGAATCACTGCTTGCCTTACCATCGGCCTGGCTATACTTCGGCAATTGGTCCGCAAAAGCAGTGGCTGCATCGGCCACGCTACCGACGGCACCGCTCCCATCATTCTTGATGGCACCGGGATAGTTATTACTATGCTGCTGGTAATATTGCTCGATCGCGCTTCGCGCCATCGACAAGTTAGACTTGAGCGCGCTCACCCTGGCGTCGTCAGCGGATACGGTGATTTGGGGGATGATGATCACCGCGAGAATCCCAAGGATGACAACTGCGATCAACATCTCCAGAAGGGTGAAACCGCTTTGATTGCCCGTTCCGGACATCTGGTCCTTGAATTCTTTCATGACTTCCTCCTGCCTTGATTTTGAACTACACTATATATTCGGACGGTCTCTAGATTTCTTAAGCCTTTAACAATCTCAAGTGCTTATCGGGTGGAGTTTCCGAGCAGTCACGAATGAGGAACGCGGAGTTCTTATTCTGTCTTAGATTCTTTTCCTTCTGATTATTCTATTGAACTGTACTGGCAATGCGGAACACGGGAAGAATCACTGACGAAACGATCATTGCCACGACTCCTCCGAGAAACACCAAGGCCACAGGCCCGATCATTGATCCAACCATCTTCAATTGCCGATCTAATTCGCTGTCGTAGAACACGGCCAAACGGAGCATGACCCGTGACAGGTCGCCCACTTCTTCCCCGGTGGCAATCATTTGCTTCACCGATTCCAGAATGTGCGGATTACGGGAGAAGAGAAGGGAGAACTGGCCCCCCTGTTCGACGTGTCGCCTGAGCTGCTCGACGAACTCACTATAGTAACGATTTCTGAATGTCCTTTGAGTCACCGTCAGTGCGTTGACGAGGGTGACGCCGCTTTCCAGCAAATGACCGAGTGTCCTCAGCAACTGGCACGTATAGATCTTATTCGTGAGCGTTTCGATCAGCGGGGTCGTCACCAGAACGCGATCTATAAACGCCTGCCCCCGGTGACTCTTAAGATAGGCATAAGAGATCGTACAAAGCGCGGCGGCACCGCCCAGGTAACCCCACCAGTAGGTCCTCATCGAGGCGCTGGCTGCCATCAGGAACACTGTGGTGAAGGGCAGGATACTCTCCTTCCCGGAAAAAAGGACCGCGAATCTGGGCACGATCCCTACCAGCACAAAAATGACGACAGCGAGAGACATCACGCAGAGCACCACCGGGTAGGCGAGGGTTGAGCGCAACTGCGATATAAAGGCCTGTCGCTTTTCCTGCATGACGATAATGCCGTCCAGGGTCTTTCTCAGGAAGCCACCCGTTTCACCGGCTTTCACCATATTGACATAGACACTGTCGAAGATTTCAGGATAACGGCTCATAGCATCTGAGAACTGGCCTCCTTCCTCAAGATCGTGGAGCATCGTAAGAATGATCTCTTGAAAAGCAGCATTCTTGGTCTGGCCGGCGGCGGCCCTGAGTGCAGTGGTCAGGGATATACCGATCTCCATCATGAGGGAAAGCTGAGAATTGAAGAATATCAGTTCATCCGGGGTGACGCGCTTGCTGAAAAGTTTAAAGAGGCTCTTCCTCAAGCGCACATAAGCTCCGGGAACCTCCTTTGCTTTCCTCGCTTCGGCAACGGGACTGCCATGGGTCAGGGAAATTGCTATGAGAGCCTCCTCATCATCATACCCCCGAGGCGCATGCGCTCGTGACCTCGTCGATGGTCGTTACTCCTTCTAAAATCTTGCGGTAGCCATCTTTCTTCAGAGTTGTGTAGCCCCTTTCTCTAGCGTATCGGCGCAAACCTTCCGTGGTCGGATTGCTCATGATCAGGGCCTGCAGCCCTTCGTCCAGCTCCAGCAGTTCGTAAACCGCGGTCCGCCCCTTGTAGCCGGAATCATAACAATTTCCGCACCCTTTACCCCGTGACAGCCTCACCTGTTTGTTCTCGTCAATACCAAGCTCTTTTAGCACTGCTTGAGAGGGGAAGTATCCGGTTTCGCATTCGGGACAGATTCTCCTCACCAGACGCTGAGAGAGTGAGGCCAGAAGGGCCGAAGAAATGAGGTAGGGTTCAACGCCCATCTCAAGGAGACGCGTAATTGCGCTGACGCTGTCATTAGTATGGAGGGTAGACAAAACCAGATGACCAGTGAGAGATGCCTGAATGGCGATTTCAGCGGTCTCGCGGTCCCGGATTTCGCCTACCAGAATAATGTCCGGATCCTGACGCAGGGTGTGCTTCAAAAAAAGCGCAAACGTAAGGCCTATCGCCTCCTTGACCTGGTTTTGATTAATACCCTTTAGTTGATACTCTACCGGGTCCTCGATGGTGACAATATTTTTCTCCCGTGTATTGAGGAGGGAGATTGCCGAATAGAGCGTTGTGGTCTTGCCGCTTCCTGTAGGACCGCAGACGAGGACCAAGCCGTGGGGTCGCTTTAACAGGAGCTTGAATCTCGCCAGCATCTCCGTTTCGAAGCCTACCTTGTTAATATCCAGGATGGCCTTACGCTGATCTAGAATTCGCAGGACGACCTTTTCCCCGTGGATGGTTGGCATCGTTGAAAAGCGCAAGTCGATGAGGCTGCCCTCAAGCAGAACCTGGATGCGGCCGTCCTGCGGCATACGTCGCTCGGAAATATCGAGATTGGCCATGACCTTCAATCTTGAAACAATGGGCGGATGCATTTCTACCTTGGGCGACATAAGTTCATAGAGGAGTCCGTCAATGCGGACCCTCACCATGAATTGGTCTCCCTGCGGCTCCAGGTGAATATCGCTGGCGCCATCCCGGATTGCTTTCATAAGGATCAGGTTCGTCAGGTTAACGACAGGACTCCCTTCCGCCATCTCTGCGATTTCGCTGATGGCCCGTTCCGGAGAGGACCTGACCACCTCAAGGCCTGTCTCATCCGCGCTGGCCATTACCTCGTCCATGGCCACATCTTCCTTGTAGCACTCTCGAATACTTTCCAGAATATCATCGGAGCGGCACAGAACCGGTTGGACCTTCAAACCGGTCATTTTTGCGATTTCATCAAACACAAAGACGGAGTTTGGATCCCCAGCTGCAACGGTGAGGACATTTCTCACCCGAAACATCGGAATGATTTGGTACTTGAGGGCCTTCTCCTTGGGCACAATGCTTACGATGCGGGGGTCAACAAGTCCTTTCCGCAACCAGACGTGGGGGATACCGAGTTGTTCACCGAGAAACCCAGTCAATTCCTGACGCGTTATCACCCCACTGTCAACCAGAATCTGTCCGAGAGGCATCTTGGTCTCTTTCTGGATCCGGAGAAACTCATTCATCTGTTCAGGGGTTATGGTTCCTCGATTTACCAGCATCTCTCCCAGTTTTTTCCGCGTCGGGAAGCGATATGCGGTCACGCTTCACCCCGCAGGGCTTCCGGCATATCTCCATAAACATGGAAGAGAGTGACCAGTCGGGTGGTAATGAGGATATCACGACAGGTCCCATTAAGGCCGAACAGTTTCAGAATGCCACCGGAACTTACCAGTGACTCATGCATTGTGAGCAGAAGTTCCAGGGCCTCGCTGTCCAGAAAAGGTACCGCTCTGAAATCAATTACAATCCTGTTTCTGCTTTCCTTGGTGAGCTGATTGAAAATTTTTTCCAGTTCGTCACGCGTCTTGTAGGTGAGGGCCTCTTTGATTGTCAGAACAGTGTTGAACCCGACCATTGTTGTGTGAATTTTTGACGAGGTCATCGGCTGTGAATCCCTTCCAGTTTCTCAAAGAGACCTCCGTCATCTTCCAGTTTCTCCGTGCCATCGGCTATTGTCGTGAATGCCCGGACCAATTCGGCATCGAGTTGAGTGCCGGCTACCTCATCCATGACAGCCAGAGCTTCTTTAGCTGTGATTTTGGGACGATATGGACGATCGGATGTCATGGCATCGAAGGTATCGGCGACCGCAATAATCCTCGCCTGTAAAGGGATTTCTCCACCTCGTAACCCGGATGGATACCCCTTCCCATCGAGGCGTTCATGGTGATAGAGAATGCCTCCCAGCGATTTTGCCAATGGTTCAATAGGTTTCAGGATGTCGTAGCCTTTCTCGGGGTGCAGCTTGATCCACCCGAATTCTTCAGCACTCAGCTTTCCTGGCTTAGTTAGGACCCTTTCGGGGATCCCGATCTTGCCTATGTCGTGGAGAATCGATGCCCAGAGCAAGCTGTTTTTTTCTTCCTTGCTCAGGCAAAGCTTTTCCGCTATCCTCGAACAGTAGCGGCTCACCCTTTCCGAATGGCCTTTTGTGTAGACGTCCTTGGCCTCGATGGCATGGACGAGAGACCTGACCACATTGATGACTAAAAGCTGCAGTTCAATATACAGGTCATTGTTTGATAGGGTAATGGCAAGCTGCTTCGCAACCGTGGCCGCCATTCTCAGCTCACTATAGCGAAAGATTTTATCCGTGCTGAACGAAACCATTCCGAGCCAGCCATAGGGTACGCTTTGATGTTCAATAGCTGTAACAAGAAAGCGAAAGGCCTCAGGGTGTAACTTTTCATAATTCGGAACCGACCTTGAATTCTGGACCACGAAATGTTGCTCTTCCAAGGAAGGCGTGTCCGCCGAGATCGCATCGATAAGGTTTTCAATAAACCCTTGTGGATCTGCGTCAACGGAAGAGGCATCCTCTCTTCGCACAAAGAGACTGTATCCCTCGCGGCTTGGTATGCTGGTAAAAATAAGGTCCACGCCCATGGCCTCGAAAAGATCCTCCATAAGGGTGCGCAGGGTGCTCTCGGAAAATGTGAAGGCCATGATCTGCGGTGTAATTCTGGAATAAAGCGCTATCGCCTCGAAACTTTCCCCCAATTGCTCTGTTAGTTGCTCTGATTCTTGCTGGGCAAACTGCCAGTTCTCAATTAACTCAGCAATGGCGGCGAGGGAGTTTCTCATCCTCACAATATTTGAACAATTTGTGAGAGCAGTTCTCCTGTCACTATAGGCAACGAGCGCAACAGTCTGGGCATCAGGCACCTTTAGGGGCCTACCGTAGAGGTTGTAGTGGCCCTGAGACTTCCACTTGAATGAATTTCCATCCAGGATATCGGCCGAGAATCGCCGAAGGCTCTGAATGAAATGGCTATCATTAGGTTCAGATTGCGTGGAAAACGAAAGCTCTTTTCCGTCATCGATCACCAAATGGGCTTTACAGATCTCGGAAAAACTCGCCAGTAGCTTGGTGCAGTGTAACATTTCCTTCATCTCTCGGACATGCAGTATTGATTTACGGCTGCGAGCAAGCGCGAAGGGCTAAATGGTTTTTCGATAAATTGGGTATTGTCCATTTCCGCGAGCCATGTTCGATCCTCTGACCTTATCCTGGCCGAGAGAACGATCGTCAAGAAGCCTCTTTCCTTTTTTAGTGGATTGGCCATCCGGCACACAGTCTCGCCATCCATTCCCGGCATATTGAGGTCCGTGATCACAACGTCAGGCTTGAGACTATGAATAAGATTGATCCCTTCTGCTCCATTTTCCGCAGTGACCACCCGGTATCCATTCCTTCTCAATTTGAGTTCAATTACCCGCCTGATGTAGACGTCGTCATCGATAATCAGGACGACTTTAGGATCCGCCGATGGCATAATCCTCCTTGGGAATTCTGAGTGTAAAACGACTCCCCTCACCCAGCTTGCTCTTAACATCAATATCCCCGCCGTGGAGATGGGCAATTTCATAAGCAATCGCGAGCCCGAGACCACTGCCCTTTTGGCTGGTCACCTCGGGCCTGCTGGAACGGTAGAATCTTTCAAAAACGCGTGGAAGATCTTCTTGCGCTATCCCACAACCTGTATCGGCAATGTCGAAGATAACGGACCCGCCGTGCTCGTTCATAGAAAAGGCGATCTTTCCATTTTCCGGAGTATATTTCAGGGCGTTGCCCAATATGTTGATGATCGCGGTTTTAAGAAGCTCCTTGTCGGCCAGAAACGAGGGCGGGGTATCGGGCAGATGCTTTTCGACGGCAACATGCTTGCCCTGAGCCGAGGCCTCGATTGTTGCTAAACAATCATCGACGAGCACGTCGGTTCTCACGATATCTTTGCTCAGCGTAAGATTTCCCATTTCTATTTTAGACACGTTGAGAAGGTTCTGGATTAGCGTGGTCAAACGACCCGCTTCCTGATTAATGGTGTTGTAGAACTCCCTCTGCATCTCAGCATTTTCTGCTTCCCCATCCATAAGCATCTCGGTGTATGCCCTGACATTGGTCAGGGGCGTCATGATCTCATGGGCTACGTGGGCAATAAACTCCTGTTGAGCCCGCTTCGCGATGTGCACGTTGGTCACGTTTTTTACAAAGATCATCTTCCCTATCGCGGTTCCCTTGCCGGATGTCAAGTGGGACAGGCTCACCTGGAAGAATTCACCCGGCGCACGATCGGGAAAGCTTGTCTCGATGGAATTCATACCCGCCGTGGATTCTGTAATCTCATTGTGACAAATAAACTCCACGATCTCCTTTTGTTGAAAAACGTGATCTACGGTTCTGTTAAGAATCCTCTCACGTTTGTCATTAATAAGCTTCAGCATGTAGTCATTTATGTTACTGATATGATCCTGGAGATCGGTTATGATAACACCGAAGTTGATTGAGTCGAGGACGTTAGTCATCTGGTTTTTTTCAAAACTGCTCACACCGAGTCTTGATACCAGCCTGAGGTTATCTTCCTTGATCTCATTCATTCTACTGCACATATGTTCCAGGGATCGCTCCACGTCCGTGAGAATGGGGATAGTTTTTCCACCATTGGAAGATACTTTATCAAAAGACGCGCCGCCAGCATTCAGAGTTGATGCGAGGGTTTCCTTGTGCCTCATCGTCAGCGATTTCAAGGCCGCATTCATCCCGTAATAGGCAACAAGCAAGGCTGTAAAAACGAAAAGGACAATCATAGCAAACAGGCTGACTCGCTCCACAGAGAATATCCTGGCGTAAGGAAGTCTTAATCCGAGACGAACGGTCCCTGCCTTGTGACCGCCCGCGAAAATTGGCTTGGAAAACTCATATATGGTGTAGGGCAAGCCAGGTGGGCGATATGCCTGTTTCATCAAGGTCACCGCACCGATAGATCTTGCCTGGATATCCCCAGGTATCCGGGATGAGATTTCAGCTGGGACGAGGGAAACAAGTGTAGGACCGGTCCCGGTATGAACAAAGAGATACAAAATGCCCTGCTGGTATGCAGATTCCGCAAGGTTCTTCAGGAAAAAGGTACGCCCTTCAGCAGCGAGGTCTTTGAGAGGATACAGCGAGACAAGGTTCACCAGATAGGTCCCCCTATCTTCAATATCTTGGATGTTTTTCTTTTGCTCCTGCCTGATCATTACCAGGCCGGAGAGAGTCATGGCGACTAATAGCAGAATTACTAAAGCAAAAACGATCCCTGGAAATCTCATAAGGCCCGTATCACCCCGTCTATGAGCAACTGTATGGTAATCAATTTGCACACTTCAGATAGGTTTTCGGAAATACTCTGAAAACCTTTAGGGAAAAGAGTTTGGCTGTAATGATCGCGTGCCCATACAGGTGACATGATGAATGTAAGAACAACGCATAGAGGGCCTCAAGAAAAGAACACATCTCTTTTCAGTGATCGAACATGAACTGGCAAAGGTCATGGGTCCGATTTCTCGCATCATTGTGGACGACAAGCTTGCAGAGTTCGGAGAGTCGAGGGACTCATTTCCGGAGGATCGGGTGGAGTCCTTTGTGAAGGCGATCAGCGAGGAGATTGCGGATGACTCGGGAAAAGCCATGTTTACCAGGGCAATGGCAGAGTTACTTCGCCCAAAGCCGCAGTCGTTCTGAACGGGAGGGCTCATATGGTCAGCGATAAGAAAAGCGAAGCGGGATTCAGAGGATAGCCTGTTCCTAGACATCGACACCTTTTCCCCGGCCTCTCCCATTCCAGTCGGCGGTTTGAGTAGCCAGTCATCTGCTTCTTACCGAAGCTGTTGAAATCTCCGCATCGCTGTTGGTTGTAGCAAGAGGTAATCGTTACAGACCGACGGGATCCCT
>JADGQN010000131.1 GCA_017881765.1 Syntrophobacterales bacterium
TCGCGACGAGGCGGTCGCGGCTTGTGAGAAGGTCTTCGGGCCCGGGTGGAAATAGATTTCCGTAAGGCATTCAAGAAAACGAAGGGATGGGATCGGTCCACGGTTTCGTGAGATGCTGACAGCATGACCATCGAACTTTTTTGCCAACTCCTCCTCAACGGCCTGTCGATAGGACTGATCTATGTCCTCGTCGCGTCGGGTCTGATCCTCCTCCTCGGCGTCGTGAGGATATTCAACTTCGCACACGGCGAATTCTACATGCTCGGCGCCTTCATTACGTTTGGCTGCTGCGAATTTCTCCATCTCAACTTTTTCTTGTCCATCGCGATCGCAATCGTGCTGGTCACCATCCTTTCCCTGTTCTGCTACCGCTTCATCTTCCACTACATTCGAGGCGATATCCTCCTTTGTACCGCAGCCTCTATCGGCCTGTCGATGATGCTCCTGCGCGGCGCACTTTTAGGCTTCGGCAGCCAGGAAAGAGGACTGCACCCGCCCTTCAAAGGTTCGGTGGGTATCGGTCAGGTGAACCTGCCCGTGGAGAGGGTGATGGCCATCCTCCTTTGCCTGGGCGTCATGTTCGGCCTTTACTGGCTTCTCATGCGTACCAAAGTGGGCAAAGCCATGCGTGCGGTTAAACTGGACAATGAAGTTGCTTCCCTCCAGGGCATCAATACCAACCGCATCTATAAGATCGCTTTTGCGGCCGGATGCGCTCTGGCTGCCCTCGCCGGAGGCATCATGGCCCCGGTCTTCTCCATCACCCCTTCGATGGGCCATTCCCTGCTCCTCAACTGTTTCATGGCTCTCGTTGTGGGAGGTATGCAGAGCATGGTGGGAGGCGTTGTGGGAGGTCTTGTCGTTGGTCTCCTCCTCAGCTTCGGCATGTACTTTGTCGGTGACCTCTCCGAGATCCTTCTCTTTGCCGTAATAGGTGTGATTATAGTCTTTAAACCAGGCGGCCTTTTCGGGGAGCCGGAACAGCATGAATAGGGGAAATCCGAAAAAGGTGTTAATCATCCTGGGCTGCGTTTGCCTTCTCCTGGCATTTCTCCCCGTCTTCACGGATTCCCGCTATTTCATGCACCTCGTTATCATGACCTGCGTCAATATCATGCTGGGCCTTTCCTTCTCCATGCTCTTCAGCACCGGACTTATAACCATGGGTGCCGCCGGCTTCTGGGGCATAGGTGCCTATACGTCGGCACTCCTGGTCTTGAAAGCAGGCCTCTCTTTCTGGATCGCTCTACCCCTCGCGGCGCTCATGACTGCCCTTGTCGCCTTTGTCGTCGGTATCGTCATCGTACGGGCCCCGGGCGTTGCCTTTATCATCCAGACCATGGTCGTCAATATGATCCTCGTGCAGGTCTTCGGTCACTTCGAGTTTTTTGGCG
Organism: Syntrophobacterales bacterium; assembly: GCA_017881765.1. Taxonomy (GTDB): domain Bacteria; phylum Desulfobacterota; class Syntrophorhabdia; order Syntrophorhabdales; family WCHB1-27; genus JADGQN01. The sequence continues at coordinate 1,395 of JADGQN010000131.1, forward strand.
GCTGGGCAGGCCTCCTCGACATCCCCGCCCCCAACCCGATCGGTCCCATCACCTTCACAAGCAAGACCGCAAACTACTATCTGATTTTGGTCCTGCTTCTCGTGAATATCCTCGGGTTTTACGCGCTCTATACTTCCCGGGTGGGGCGGGCATGGAGCGCAATTCGTCTGAACGCACGGCTTGCGGAGACCCTCAGCGTGGATATCTTCCGTTACAGGCTCGCGGCCTTCATGATCTCCGCCGCGGGGGCCGGTCTTGCCGGTTCCTTTTACGCCCACTATTTTCAGACCCTTGAGCCCAACATGTTCAACGTTTTCAAATCGATTTACGTCCAGATTTACAGCATCCTGGGCGGACTCAATTTCTATATCCTGGGACCCGTCATCGGGGCCGCGATCATTACCTTCGTCCCGGAATTACTGCGGGTCGGCAAAGAGATCGAACCGATCATGACCGGCACGGTCCTGATATTTCTGGTCATCTTCCTTCCCGGAGGCATTTTGAGCCTGCCCGAACGCATAGGCTTCTTCAGGAATGGGCCAATGGCTTCGTCGCCGGAGAAGGTACCTGTGGAGACAGAAAAAAAAGAGGGCGCTCCATGAAACCCCTTCTCGAAACACGAAAACTGACAAGGTTCTTCGGGGGCTTGGCAGCCGTGAACGAGGTAGACCTCCAGGTCGCGGAATCGGAGATTCTGGGCCTCATTGGACCCAACGGCGCTGGAAAGAGCACGTTTTTCAACCTGGTAAGCGGTTTTCATCCTGTCACACGGGGCACGATAGCCTTTCAAGGAAGGGACATCACGGGCATGAAAGCCCACGAGGTCGCCAACCTGGGCATAGGTCGGGCGTTCCAGGCCGCCACGCTCTTCATGCAGTTGTCTGTCTTCGATAATGTCTTCAACGGATTCCACCGACACTACCGGGAGCCTGTCTGGAAGGCGTTCCTTCATTCGGCGAGCGTGCGAAGAGAAGAGCAGCGGGCGCGCCAGAAGGTGAAAGAGATCATCGATTTTATGGGCCTCACTGACTATGCCGACCGGAAGGCGCAGAACCTTCCCCATGGACATCAGAAAATTCTCGGCGTTTGTATTGCCATGGCCACCCAGCCGAAACTTCTCCTTCTCGACGAGCCTTTCACCGGCATGCATCCCGAGGAAACGGCCGTCATGATGAAAGTGGTCGGCAAGATACGGGACAGCGGAGTTACGGTCGTGATCGTGGAGCATAACATGGACGCGGTCATGCGGCTTTGCGACCGCATTGCCGTCCTGAACCAGGGCAGAAAGATCGCGGAAGGGCCGCCTGGCGAGATCGCCCGAAACCCGGAGGTGATCGAGGCGTATCTCGGCTCGGACGAGGAGGAGCCATAATTGTTCCTGCAGGTGAATAACATAAGCGTTCGGTACGGCAAGGCGGAAGCGCTTCGCAACGTTTCGATGAGGGTGGATAAGGGCGAAATCGTAAGCCTTATCGGTTCCAACGGCGCGGGCAAGACCACGACCCTCAGGAGTATTTCGGGCCTGGTCCCCTATTACGGAGGGGAAATAGTCTTTCAGGGAAGACGGCTCAATGGGGTAGCGCCTCACGAGATTGTCGGGATGGGAATCGCCCATGTGCCGGAGGGAAGAAGGGTTTTCAGCTCCATGACCGTCACGGAAAATCTGGAGCTGGGTGCGTATCTGCGCAACGACCGGGCAAGCGTGACCCGGGACCTGGACCGGATATACACGAGCTTCCCTGTACTGAACAACAGGGCAAGGCAGAAGGCCGGCTCCCTGAGCGGCGGAGAGCAGCAAATGCTCGCGATAGCCCGCGCCCTGATGGCCTCCCCAACCGTTCTCCTCCTCGATGAGCCGAGCCTCGGTCTTTCGCCGAAGCTTGTCCGGGAAGTCGCCAGGATCGTTTTGGACATCAACGGCCAGGGTGTGACCATCATCCTGATCGAGCAGAACGCCCGCATGGCGTTGCGCCTGTCGCATCGAGCCTACATCCTGGAGCTCGGGCAGATTATACTGGAAGGTAATGCAAAGGAACTGATCAATGACGAGAAGGTGAAAAAGGCCTATTTGGGAAGCACGCAGGGAGAGAAGAGTTAGATGAGTAAATGAGGCGCGGAGGAGCAAGATACTAATGCGCTCATTAGTAAAGCCACATACATCACCCTCCCCTTCATCCCCTCCCCTCAAGGGCGGGGAAATATTACAACCCTCTCCCCTGGGGGGAGAGGGCGAGGGTGAGGGGGCCTTACTTATGAACTTCTTGGTAACAATAAGATGAGGAGCATCGATAGATGACGACCTGGCACGAATATCTTGAAAGCGGCCTGCCCGCCCCCGAGTGGCCATACCCGGTGCGTTACGGGAGCGAGATAGAAGTGGAGACGGATGTGCTCGTTCTGGGCGGAGGCATCGCCGGCTGCCATGCCGCGATTAACGCGAAACGGAAAGGCGCGAGGGTTGTTCTCGTCGAGAAGGGGGCAACAAAATGGAGCGGTCACGGAGGCGCAGGCGTGGACCACTGGCTCAATGCCTGCACGAACCCATGTTCGAGGATCACACCGGAGGAGTTCATCGAATCGGTAAGCCGCGATTGTGATAGTTATGATTGCGGACCTTCGCTCTACATTAACGCGCAGGAAGCGTGGGAAACACTCCTCGATATCGAAAGTATGGGCGTAATGGTTCGTGACATGAACGATGAATTCAAGGGCGCGGCTTTCCGGGACGATGAGACTAAGTTGATGTTCGCTTACGACTACAAGAACAGGATAGACATCCGGGTTCATGGCCACAACGTGAAGCCCTGCCTTTATCGAGAGTTGAAGCGGCTGGGCGTAGAGGTTCATGACCGGGTCATGATCACGGGGCTTCTTACCGAGGGAGGAAGGCAGGCGGCACGGGTGGTCGGCGCTACAGGCGTCAACACGCGGACCGGAGAATTCTACGTTTTTAGAGGGAAAGCGAGTATCGTAGCGATGCAGGCGCCGGGACGCTTATGGACATTTTCGACCGAATATCGCTCCATGTGGAATGACCTGAACAACGCGGGGGAGGGTTTTGCCATAGCATGGAACGCGGGCGCGGAATTTGTGAATCTGGAAAAATCCTGGCCTGCCATGATCACCCCTTTCAGTTATATCCCGTACGGTGTGGGCAATACGAGTAATACATGGCATGGAACTCCGATTGTTGATACAAACGGGAAAGAGGTGCCATGGCTTGACAGGGATGGTAACGAGGTGCGAACAGCGGAGGAACGATTCGAGCCGTCTCCGGGCCAGAAATTTATCCTGGGTCCCGGCCAGCATGTGCCTCACACCTACGAGAACGATCCTAAGGTCCTTGCGCCTGACCTGTCGGAGCGTATCCGGAAGGGTGAATTTGTGTTGCCTCTTTATGCCGATCTGACGCGCCTTCCGGAAAAGGAGCGGAGGGCCATATTTGGCCTTATGGTGGGCAACGAGGGTAAAACCCGCATCCCGGTATACGATATCCTCACTAAGGCCGGTTTCGATCCGGACAAGGATATGCTTCAGGTGCCTGTACTGCCGGTTGATGCCTACAACAAAACTTCGGGAGTCAATTACTGGGCAGGCAAGGCCATGCCGCTCCTGCGAGCGGGCGCGGGCGGCCTGCTCGTCGACTGGGACCTGCGGACCAATCTGGAAGGATTGTACGGAGCGGGGGGTACGGTTTCCGGTGCCGGCGCACACTCCACGGCTGCCACAGGCGGACGATATGCCGGAAGAAAAGCCGCGGCGTATGCGTTGACGGCAGCGGAGCCCATCATAGACCCCGAGCAGGTAAGGAAGGAGAAGGCCCGGGTCTATGGACCCTTACAACAGAAGAAACGCAGCATCGGGTGGAAAGAACTGAACGCGGGGATTTGCAGGATCATGCAGGATTACTGCGGCCAGTACAAAAACCAGGAGACCCTTGCCGCGGGCTTGCGGCTGCTCAGAGAGCTGAGGGAAGCGGAATGCTCCCGGGTCTACGCAGCTACACCCCATGACCTTGGCCGGGCCCTGGAATGCCATACAATGATTACCGTGGGTGAGATGGTTATCCAGGCATGCATGGTGAGAAAAGCAAGCAACAAGTTTCTCAGTTTTTCAAGAATTGATTATCCGGCAATGGACCCGCCCGAGTGGCAGAAGTATCTCCCGATCAGGCTGGAGGACGGAGAAGCTCAGGTCAGAGAATTACCTCTCGATTACCACCTGCGACCACCTTACGCAGCGGGCTACGAGGAGAATTACAGGATACACTGCGAGCTGTAAGCTCGAATATCGAGTATCGCCGGCAACCAGGAAGCCGGGCATAAGCGCTAACCTAGGCCGTCACCCCGGTGAAAACCGGGGTCCAGAGTAATCTGAATTCACTGGATTCCGGCTTTCCTTACAGGATGCTGCGCTATCGCCGGAATGACGAATCCTGCAAATCCCGGCTGTCAAGCTTAAGTTAGCGCTTATGAGGAAGCCGGAGGAGGAGGCAAGCCGTGATGAGAGAGAAAGTTTACATGGTGCCCAATCAACCTACACCCAACAGAGCCGTTGATTTCAATCCCGATATTTGCAACGGCTGTAACCGGTGTGCACAGATATGCCGGAACGACGTATTGATGCCGAACGCGGAAAAGGGGAAGCCGCCGATCGTACTCTATCCCGATGAATGCTGGAGCTGCGGCTGCTGCGTGCAGGAGTGCAATCGCCCGGGAGCCATCGAAATGCTGCATCCCCTGAACCAGAGCATCGTGGTGATCTGGAAGCGCAAAGAAACAGGGCAAGAGTTCCGGCTCGGCATGAAGAATCCACCCGCGCCGAATACCAGACCGGCCGCCGGCTGAGGGGCATCAGCGGTCAGGGTGAGCCGCAAGTGGCAAGGAGAAAGCAAAACGACGGGTCATAGTCCTGGCTGATAAGCGCGGCCTCCGGCGTCGGTCGCATCCGGGCGGCACACAGGTCAGGCACTTACAGGGGACATGTCCACTCTTTGCCGCGGTAATCGTGACTCTCAGATGTGTAATACCGATTTGTATTCAAGATGGAGACCGAGGCGGCAGCGAGGAGCCGACGAAGGCGCACTTAAAGTACGTCGAGGTGGGCGACGCAGCGACAACGAAGGTATACGCTTGAAGGCGAATCGGTATAAGCCCTATTCACCCTTTGCACGTGCACGCGATTCAACCCGCCTTCCTGGAATCCTCGCTTTTGTATTTACCGCATTTGTTGCAGAGTGCGGGCAGCAAATATGTCGTCACAATGGCCCCATTGCCCTCAGCTCAGCCGGCCCTTCTGTTTTCGTCTTAAGAACTTGTCTGAATACGAGTATTGCCAGAAGCAATGTGCCGACGCCTGCGGAGATGTAGCTGGGATAGACCAGCGCAAAGCCTCCGACCAGGAAGAGGAGACGCTCCGGCCACCCTACCGATCTGAAGAGATATCCGTGGAATGTCACTGCCATACAGCTCAATCCAACAAAGGCGGTCGCGACCCTGAGGACTATCATTGCCGGCGAACCCATGAGCAACAGCTCATTTGTGTAAACGTAGAGGTAGGGCACAAGAAAGCTGGGCAATGAATAGAGGAATGTGCGGTTCGTGGTTTTAACCGGGTCGGTTCCTGCCAATCCTGCCGCGGCAAAGGAAACGGGTGCTACAGGAGGACTGATGCTCCCGAGTACGCCGAAGAAAAAGACGAAAAGATGCGCCGCCATCGGCGTTACGCCCGCCTTGACCAGTGCCGGGGCTGCCAGGACGGCAAGGATAAGGTAACAGGTGACCGGCGGCAAAGGCAGGCCGAGGATCAGGGAAGCAATCATGGTGAGGAAGAGGAGGAGGAGCACGTTACCTCCCGCGACCATGAGCAGCACGTTGGAGAAGCGCATGCCTATGCCTGTAAAATCGATGGTGCCGGTAATTATTCCCGCGGAGGCGCAGCATATGGCAACAATGAGACTTGCCTTGGCCCCCTTCTCCATGGCGGTGAATATCTTCTTCGGCGTCATGATAGTTTCCTTACGTACCATGCTGATGACTATGCAGGATATGATTGCCCAAAAGCCTGCTTTTGACGTGGAAAAACCCATTTTGACGATACCCAGGATCAGCACGAGAATCGGTATGATCATATAGCCGCGGCTCATCACAACATTCATGAACCGGGGAATTTGCTCCTTGGGGAAACCCCGCAGCCCGTATTTGGCGGCCTGAAGCTCGATGATCATGTAAACGGACACATAGAAGAGGAGGCCTGGAATAAGCGCGGCCTTGCAGACATCCCAGTAGGTACCGCCGATCATTTCAGGTATGATAAAGGCCGTCGCGCCCATGACGGGAGGTACGAGCATGCCTCCCGTAGATGCCAGAGCTTCGATGGTAGCCGCAACAATAGGCTGATACCCCGCTCGTTTCATGAGCGGGATGGTAACGACACCAGCGGCTGTCACGCTTGCCACCTGACTTCCCGTGATCATACCGAACATGCAACTCCCCATGATGGCAGCCTTTGCGGGTCCTCCCCGAAACCTTCCGAAGAGTGAGAGCCCAACGTCGATAAAAAGCGGTCCGGCGCCCGACACGGTGAGAAAAGAGCCGAAAATAATGAACACGATAATGACGGTGGAGGAGACACCTAACGGCGACCCGAGAATGGCCTCAGTGCTGAAGAATATATAGTTGATGATCTCTTCAAAGCCGAAGCCCGAATGGGCGATTACTTTCGGCAGGTGGGCGCCCACACCAAGGTAGAGGAAACAGAATAGACAGATGATCACTACGGACCAGCCAATTACGCGCCGCGTGGCCTCGAGCAGGAGCAGGATGGCGACCAGACTGCAAGCGGAATCTAAAAAGTTGGGCTCCCCCGCGCGATAGCTCAGCGCTTCATACTCGATGAAGACGTATACCCCGATGAAGATAGAGAGCCCGACGAGAGCGATATCGAGTATCGAGAGGGGACGGTATTCATCCGAGACCTTCGTGTCCTGCGACTCGTCGGTCTTGGTTCTCAGCGGGAACATGAGGAAGATGAGGGCCAGAGCGAATGAGAGGTGCACGGTACGCTGCTGGACCCCAGGTAAAGGCCTGACCCCCGCTGTCAGTATGTGGAAGAGAGCCATGCCCACGGCAATTACCGCAATGAGAACGCGACGGGTGGTTAAGGACGGACCTTTCATTATCTCACCTTTCCTGCACTCCGCGGGTCTGCTGCTTCTATTTCTTCAGGGCGCCGATCTCTTTCAGGTACTTCTCTGCGCCCGGATGGAAGGGAATCGAAGAAGGTTTCGCCAGGGTTTCCAGTACAAATTCTTTTTGCGCAGCTTTGTGGATACTGTATATATCCTCCCTGTGCTCGTAAAGGTTCTTCAGGAAGGTGTAAACCATCTCCGTGCTGACGCCGGCGTGAGTCCACAAGGTTGTTGTAAAGCCGTAGATCGGCGTGTCGTTCTCAAGACCTTTGTATGATTTTGCCTTGATGAGCGCACGGTAATAGTAGGGGTGTGCTGACGTTACCTTTTGGAGTATCTTTTCGTCCACAGGCACGATCCGGACATCGTGCTGGAGCGAGAGTTCCGTGTACGAGGGCATCGGGTAAGAGCCGCCGAGGAAGCCACCATCGAGACTCCCGTTCTGTATGCCCTCAACAACTTCCTTGTAATTGTATAAAACAACCTTAAAATCGGTCCTCTTGATTCCGTACTGTTCGAAGAAGAAGAAGGCACTGTTGGAGATGGTACTGCCTGCGCTGCCAACGCCGATCCGTTTGCCTTTCACGTCCGCATAAGACTTGATCGGTGAGTTGGCGGGAACGACAAAATAGATATCCGAACTGTTCACGTACGCCACTTCCCTAAGAGCCGTAAAGGGTTTGCCTCCATATTCTCCCTCGCCTTTAAAAGCTCGAGGCGCGTCCGGCGTGGCAAAAAGGGCGAAGGCCGGTCTTTTCTGGGCCTCTTTCTGCCTCAGACGCCTGACCATCTCCATGGTGCCGGTGGTCGCCTCATGAACATAGTTTGCCTCCGGCAGGTATTTGTTGGAGACAGTTGCAAAGCCGGCCCCCAACACGTAGACAACTCCTCCCGCAGGAGGAGTGTAGATGGGTATCAGATCCGTGGCGGCGTGAACGGGCGGAGCCGCCCATAACAATGTAAGAATAAGTACTACTATGCCCAACACCGTAACTTTGCAGTTGCTGTAATTCATATTCCACCTCTCCCTTGTGTATTTTGGCAGGCGCAAGTCTTCAAAAATTGACGGCGGCTTGCGTTACTTGTTTCGTTTACCCTTCAAGTCCTGCGAGCAGGGTCTCGTTATCGCCCTCAGGGCTCACCGTCGATATCCAATCCATCCTATGGGTCGGGGTACGACGCATGACTTGAAGGGGCTGCGGGAAAGACCGTGGTCATTCTTTTCAGTGTCATAAAACATATTTCTCCTCCTCGCGATTCGCGAGCGTTACGCTGCTACTCATCGGCCGAAGTGAGACCACCCTATCGTTCTCGCTTCGTTATGGTCCTGATGTCACTTATGTTTCACCATAACAGGAGGTCAGCGGGTTTGTCAACGTTGCTATTTCGGTTCACGATCATCGGACGTTCAGGTCCGTGAATGCCCCTCTAATTCCTACAGGGTAGCCATCAATTTTTTCTATCGGTATGTTGAGCTTGCTTTGCAACCCAACAGGTACGCGATGACTGAAACATTCACTATGGAATGAGGCGCGGCTGCCTGCCTGTATTTTGCACGGTGCATAAAGAGGCACTCCAGTAAAAGGTCGTTGTACTCCGTATTACACCAATTCACTTTCAAGCGTATACCTTCGTTGTCGCTGCGTCGCTCTCCTCGACGTACTTATAGTACGCCTCCGTCGGCTCCTCGCTGCCGCCTCGGTCTCCATCTTGAATGCAAATTGGTATAAGAAGTAGTCAGTAAGGACGTCGTGTACTACAATTTTATGACAATTTCGTCTGACGGATTCTGGTTACGACTGATAAAAGCCCTGATAAGATTGGTGGAGCTGAAGGGTATCGAACCCTCGGCCTCATGACTGCCAGTCATGCGCTCTCCCAGCTGAGCTACAGCCCCACTCGGTTATCACGGACCTGAACGATAATTCTCGCGATCCTATTTTCGTTCAGGAACTAT
>JADGQN010000132.1 GCA_017881765.1 Syntrophobacterales bacterium
GATCTCCCGTTTGATTACGCCGATCACCTCGATTGCCGCGCCGAGCTTTTTGTCACGACGTTTGAGATGGTCGATTTCCGTTTGTCCGTATCTGAATATTTCCATGCTAAGCTTACTTATACAATTGTCTCACAGGTTATGCAATGACTCCCATGAATTAGGCTAGATGGCCGCCCCTAAGGAACTCGGAACGATGACCCGCGGTCTGTGGTAAAATAGTCACGATGAAGCGATCGCTTCTTTACGTTTCGCTGGGACTATTCATACTTGCTATGTGCAACGCGGCGGTGGCGCAGCCTGATCCATTTGAGGCGAGCAGGCTTCAGATGGTGGAGCAGGATATTGAGAAGCGAGGCGTCAAAGATGCGCTGGCGCTCAAGGCTATGAGAAAGGTGCAGCGCCATCTCTTCGTGGAGCAGTCGCTCTGGCCCAAGGCGTATAATGACCATCCTTTGCCCATCGGTGAGGGGCAAACCATATCTCAGCCCTATGTTGTGGCCCTCATGACCGAGGCATTGGCGTTGCGGGGAGGCGAACGCGTCCTGGAAGTGGGCACCGGCTCGGGTTATCAGGCAGCAGTCCTTGCCGAGATTGTCAAAGAAGTCTTCACGATCGAGGTCCGGCCGGAGCTCTATACGAAGGTCCGCGAGAGACTGCAGAAGCTAGGGTACAAGAACATCCACCTGAAGCAGGGCGACGGTTATCTCGGCTGGCCGGAATATGCGCCCTTCGATGCCATCATCGTCACCGCATCGCCAAATCACATCCCTCCTCCACTCCTTGCCCAACTAAAGGAAGGGGGACGACTGATCATCCCTCTAGGCAGCACGACCTTCTACCAGAACCTCACGCTCGTCACAAAGAAGGGGGGCAAGGCAGAGGTCAAGGAGCTAGGTGCTGTGGCCTTCGTGCCTCTTGTCGGCGAAGGTCAAAAGAAATAATACCCTTGCTGCCGCCCGGGGTACCCGGCCGAAGGCTGGGTCGTCCAGCTTGGATACAAATCGGTATAATGCCTATCACACATAGGGCGGAAAGTGTGGCACCCGGTGTCCGAATTGCAAAGAGACAAAAGGAGAGTTTATAATGTTCCCTTCGAGGTGACCGGATGAAACGAAGAGACTTTCTGAAGATGTGCGGTTCTTCTCTTCTGGCCGGCAACTGGCTTGTGAAGGATCTCTGGGCCAAGGAGCCTTCGGTGGTTGCCGTCTCGGAAGGGAAGGATTACGCGCAAATAACGAAGAGTGTGATTGATGCGCTTGGCGGGATCAAACGGTTCGTCAAGGCCGGCGACATCGTTGTTGTCAAGCCTAATATGGGCTGGGACAGGAAGCCCGAATTCGCGGCGACCACGCACCCGCTCGTGATGAGGGCTATTGCGGAAGAGTGTCTGAAGGCTGGCGCAAAGAGGGTCAAGGTTTTTGACAATCCCTGCAATGACCCGAGACGGTCATATGAGAACAGCGGCATACCCGCCGCCCTTAAAGGCATGGATAATGTCGAAGTGAAGCAGATGGAAGAAGAGCGTTATAAGAAAACTAAATTGAACGGCGTTGTCCTGAAGGAGTGGGAACTTTACACGGAAGCGCTCTCGGCTAATGTGTTCATCAGTGTCCCTATTGCCAAACACCACAGTCTGACCGGGCTCACCCTTGCGTGTAAAAACATAATGGGTATTATGGGCGGCAATCGAGGCTATATCCACAGAGAGATAGAAGATGCGTTGGCCGACGTAAACAGCGCGGTAAAGAGCCACCTTATCATCATCGACGCTACGCGTATCCTCACCAATCACGGGCCAACGGGAGGAAGCCTGCGTGACGTGAAGGTGCTTAATAAGCTCATCGCTTCAACCGATATGGTTGCGGCAGACGCTTATGCCACCGGACTTTTTGGTTTGAAGCCCGCGGAAATAGCTATCACGGCGACCGCGCACAAGCGGGGCCTGGGGGAAATAGATCTGAGCAAAGTGAAAGTGGTGAAAGCATGAAGAGTAAAGGCAAAGGGTCCGAGGGTTCAAGGTGCCGAGGGTTCAAGGGTTTAAGGAGACACAGCGTAGAACTCGCTGATTTTCTGGTGGAAATGTTGCGCTCAGCCGCAAGGCCAGAGCGCCTTTCAGTTTTCCACTTGGACCCTGGGACCCTGGGACCCTTGAACCCTTTTGCCCTTCTCGAACCCTTGCACTCTGGCGGACACCTTGAACCCTTGAACCCTGGTCAATGAAGCTCACCTCGTCTCGTATCTCCCAGCTTGTCTTTCTTGCCGCCTTTCTCGTCCTCTTTGTCACCACCGATTATCGAGGCCAGGATGACATTTCGGTAGCGGTCAACAGTTTCTTTCGGGCCAACCCTCTCGTTCTCGTGAGCTTTCTTCTGGCCACGGGCACCTTCACATGGGTTTTACTGCCGGGCCTTCTCATGTTTGTCTTCTCGATAATCCTCGGCCGATTCTTCTGTGGCTGGATCTGCCCTTTAGGGACAATCCTCGATCTCGTAACGGGCAAAATACGGAAAACCGCGCCATTGGCCTGGCTCACGGGTAATTTCAAGTATTATCTGTTAGGGACGCTTCTCTTTGCGGCCCTTTTCCGCATGAACCTCGTGGGGCTTCTGGACCCCATCGCTCTGCTGATACGCGCTCTCACCTTTTTCTTCTATCCCCTGGTAGGATACGCTTTCCGTCAAGGTTGGGTGGGCCTATACGGTCTACTGGGAGACAACAGAGACTACCTTGCGGGAGGCTATGGTTTTCTCAAGAATTATCTGCTCCCTTTTCGGGAAACCTTCTACCCCCTTGCCTTTCTGTCTCTTCTTCTTTTTACAGCCATTCTTTTCCTTGAGCGTTACGAGCGGCGGAATTGGTGCAAAAACCTCTGCCCGCTGGGTAGTCTGCTCGGTCTGCTGGGCCACTTCAGTATCTTTAAGAGACTCCCATCGCGGCTTTGCTCTGATTGTGGTGACTGTAAGGAGCATTGCCCAACGGCCTTCGACAGCGAGATCCTGCAGAAGAGTAATTGTATCCGGTGTCTCGACTGTTACGCCAAGTGCCGTTTCAAGCGGGTCAGTTTTCGCCCGGCCATGCCAAAAAAGCCGGGCCATGCCTTCTCTCCTGCTCGAAGGGTGATACTTACGAGCCTCGCCTCGGGGTTCCTTCTCCCGAGACTGTTCGCCTTCAGGCTCCCGTCGACTCAGTCCAGCCTGCTACGCCCGCCCGGCGTTAGCGGAGATGACGATTTCTTGAAGAAGTGCGTCCGTTGCGGCGAGTGTATGAAGGTTTGCCCCAGGAATGCGCTCTATCCATCTTCGCTCCAGGCAGGGCTTTATAGTCTCTTCACGCCTATGGTGATTCCGCGTCTTGGGTACTGCGAATATAACTGCCACCTGTGCGGTCAGGTCTGCCCGACCGGCGCCATACCGAATCTGCCGCTTGAGGAAAAGAAGAAAGCCATTATCGGACTCGCCGTCTTCGACAAGAACCACTGCCTCCCTTACGCAAAGAGGCTCAACTGCATGGTCTGCGAAGAACACTGCCCGATTCCGGAAAAGGCTATACGCTTTGAAACGGTTGAAGAAACGGACTACTCAGGCAAGAAAGTGGTTCTAAAGAAGCCATACATAGAGGAGAAACTCTGCACCGGATGCGGTATTTGTGAGTACGTCTGCCCCGTTGAAGAAAAAGCAGCAGTGGAAGTTTTTGCGCACACACCGAGGAAGCGTTGACGAGTGGACCATAGCAGCGGTCTGACGCCTTTCCGTTGATAAATCGCTATACCGATTTGCATTCATGCGGACGACCCAGCCTTCGGCCGGGTACCCCGGGCGGCAGCGAGGAGCCCCACCCGCAAGCGGGTACCCGGGCGTACCTGGGGTACGTCGAGGAGAGCGATAGCGGAGCATCCTGTAAGGACGCAGCACACCCGCCGGTGGCGGGTATCCGGAAGGTATACGCTTGAAGGCAAATCGGTTATAGGCCGTGTATGGGGAACACGGTCTTTTGGAGGTAAGCAACGACACGCCTGGCCTGTTCGAAACAGGCCTCCTTCTCCGCCCCCTCAAGCACGAAAGGCGCGTCATCCAGGTGGCCTGCCTCAGTCTCCGGGCCGAACATCATCCCGCCAACCCGCCCTACATATTGGTCAACAGGCTCAATTCCGCAGAGGGTTGCCCAGGCAATGGTCCAGAGCGACGCTGTTTTGAACACGTTGTAGCCTCCGCCGCCCAGCGCCAGCACCTTCGGTGAAAACTGCTTCATTGTCTGTATCACGCGCTTGTAACTGTTGCTCGTGAGGTTGAGGTCCGCGAGAGGATCGTCTTTGTGACCGTCGCCACCGATCTGCGCCACCAGGATGTCAGGCTTGAAACGTTCCATGAGTGGCGGCACCACCGCTTCAAAGGCGAACAAATAAACCTCGTCGTCCGTGCCAGCCCGAAAGGGAATATTGACATTGTAACCCCTGCCCTCATCGTCCCCTATCTCTTTCTCGAACCCCGTCCCGGGGTAAAACCCCTCTCCTGATTCGTGCAACGATATTGTCAATACTTTGTCACTGTCATAAAACGCATCCTGCACGCCGTTGCCGTGGTGAGCGTCTATATCCAGGTACGCAACCCTTTTTCCCTTCTGCCTCAAATCCGCTATGGCAATGGCAATATCGTTGACATAACAGAACCCTGAAGCGTGATCCCTGCCGGCGTGGTGAAGTCCGCCCACCGGGTTGAACGCCATCCTCACCTCATCGCCGAGGAGCATCTGGGCTCCCTGGTAGGTTGCACCTGCCACGTCCAGTACAAACTCGAACATGCCCTTGAATATCGGGTTGTCCCCTGTACCGATCTCTGCCCAGAGCATCTCCATGGAAAACTCGCCTGCACTCGCCTTCTTCAAAACTTCTATATACTCCCTGGCGTGAAACAGATAGAGCAGTTCTTCGCTGATCGGCACCGGTTCTACGATCTTTTGATTATCTTCGAAAATCAGATGGAATCTGTTCAGCAATTCGACAAAAAATTTCGCTCTCGCGGGCTTGAACGGATGTGCCGCGCCATATTCTGTCATAGCCAGGTCATGCGAGTAGATGAGCACGTCGAGCACGTCTTCTTCTCCCGTCTTCCGGTATATCATACTAAATATCGCTTTCCACCGCCACCAAAAACAGGATCGGCTGCACCTTGCCGGCAGGACCAGCCTCAGTTTCAAGAACGTTGTTCGAACGACCTGTCAACCTCGGGGTCCGAAATAGGAAGCCCGGTATGTGGCACACGGGTTGCATGCAACCACAGGGAGGATTTTTGTATACATGATATCTGCCCTGTTCATTTCAATAGCGCTTCAATTATCTGTACTCTTACTCTTTCGAAAGTTGAGCCGGTACACGAAGAAGCAGCGGTTGTGGAGCTTCGTCGCACTTGGGCTCATAACTATCCCATTTTCAGCGGCAATATATCAGCTAATAGAAACGCATAGAGTCCACATACCCCTTTCAGACCTGCTATCGTTTATGGGCTCATTTCTTGCCGTACTGGCATTTCTCGGCCTACTCCCGACAGCATACTTACTCACCCGCTCGCGGGAAGGACAGGTGCACAAGATCAATGAGTCTCTACAGGTAGAGATTGCCCAGCGGAAACAGGCGGAAGAGCAGCTCCGCGCGTTGTCTTTCACCGATGAGCTAACCGGACTTTTCAATCGAAGAGGCCTCCTCACCATGGGTGCGCAGCAGCTAAAAATAGCGCGCCGCACGAGACGGCGATTGCTCCTCATATATGCAGACCTCGACAACATGAAACGTATCAACGATAAATACGGACATATGGAAGGCGATGCCGCACTTATTGAAGCCGCTGACGTCTTGAGGGAAGTCTTCCGAGAATCGGACATCATCGCACGGATAGGTGGAGATGAGTTTGTCGTCCTGGCGGTCGACAGCGACGGCGCGGCGGCCGAAGCGCTTATCAATCGTATTCATCAGAGATGTATCCTGGCCAACCTGAAGAGAGGACGTCCCTATGTTTTGGCCATGAGCGCCGGATCCGCCGAATTCGATGTTGATCAGCCCACGACCCTGGAGGAACTGGTCGCCCAGGCGGACCGGGCAATGTACATTGTGAAGCAAAAGAGGCAGAAACGTCCCCCGGTTAAGAAAACAGTGAAGCAGCAGGCCGAGCTCGATCTGGCTTATGGATCGGATAAAATAGCAAGTTGAAATTGCCTCAAGTCAACGTGCTCTTTCCCTGACCAACAACTTGTGGTACAATCACACGTACAAAAAATTATAGATGGTGGAGGTCTCGATGGAAAAAAAGAGATGGGTGGGGCTGGCAGTTCTAGTCGTCACCTTCTTCTTCATACTCGGTTACGTACTTGAGGCAGACTCCTTCGCGAGGGTCGGCGGAGGCGGCTTTTCGGGGTCACGCGGGTCAAGGTCCTTCAGCAGCCCAAGCAGGCCTTCACCAGGCCCCTCTCAGTCTTATGGCAGCCCGGCAAGCCCAACGCCACCGGCACAGCAGCCCATTCAGCAGCCGGGCGGCGGCTTCTTCAGAAGCATGGCCGGAGGGATCGCCGGAGGCTTCTTAGGCAGTATGCTCTTCAGAAGCCTCGGCTTTGGCGGTTTTGGTGATGGTATGGGAGGAGGCGGCATCGGTTTTTTTGAGATTGCACTTCTCGCCTTGGTACTCTTCTTATTATACCGGTTCATCAAGAGAAGGCGCGAAGCAGCCATGTCCGGCGCTTATTATCAGGGGACCGAAGCCTCGGCACCCACATATCAACAATCGTATGAGCCGAACCCATCATCCAACACGGCGCCTTCAGGAACTGACCTGGAGCAAGGGCTACGTTACGTCAGGCAACTGGACCCGTACTTCGACGAACAGAAGTTCCGGGATCTCTGCACGGATTATTTCTTCAAGATCCAGGGCGCATGGACGGGTAGAGATGCAACATCTGCCAGGAACCTTCTCACACCAGAAATGTATAGGACGATACAGGCGGACGCCGACAAGCTAAGATCGGAGAAAAAGGTGAACCGCCTGGAGAACATAGCTGTGCGCTCGGTGGAGATCACTGAAGCGTGGCAGGAGCAGGGCCAGGACTACATAACGGTCCTCTTTTTAGCCAATCTCCTTGACTATGTGGTTGACGAAACCAGTGGCCAGGTTGTCTCCGGAAGCAAGGTAGACCCGGTAAAATTCGAGGAGTACTGGACGTTCACCCGGAGTGTAGGAAGCAACCCGTGGCAGCTGTCAGCGATCAACCAGGCAAACTGATACCAAGTTGCCTTCATTCATCCACTGGGGCTCGCGTCGCCCACGACCCACTTCGTGGGTACCCCGAGGCAAAGCCCCCGGAGCCACCCCCTCTTGCTCGCCGTGCTCGCCAGATAGATTTCCACGGGATCGCGTGTGGAAATCTATGACCCGTGTTTGGACACGGGTACCCCTCTTCCGGGTACCCACGTGAGTGGGTGTTGCGGAGGCACGACTTCGACGTACTAATAGTACGGCTCCGTCCTTACAGGATGCTTCCTTCCAGGATGCTTCGCTATCGCTATCCTCCTGTGGTCGCCCGGGGTACCCGGCCGAAGGCTGGGTCGTATTTTTGAATGCAACGTAGTATGAGCTGAGTCGCGAATGCAGAACCCTCGAGGGGCTTCTGGCGCTGTTCCAGAAGCCCCTTTCCTCATATGCCGTCATGCCGGACTGACCCGTTTGCCCCCCTGTAAAAAATGCCCCTAAAGTTTTTCTGCTTTTATCCGATACTGTACCGAACTCGATAAGGGCAAACCACCCGAAAGGGTGGGACGCAAAGCTACTGGCCTACCCCCTCTCCATAGAGTCGAGGGCACGGTCGCAGGGCTGCCGGGGATGTGAGTGTCCCAGTTACGCATCTATGCTCGTGCAGCCTTAAGACGCTCATGACACTTCCCGGCTAACGGTAGCAGACGAACGTTGAGGGAGGTGTACCATCGCACTACAAACATACTCATCCTTGATAGCAGCACCACCCCTTGCGTCACGCGCTTCCGGCGTTCTCGTCCTCACGAGTATCTTCCTTCTCATACAAGGAGCATGCAAATGAAAAAGGGTCTACTCATCGGGTTGGCAGTCGTTCTTCTCTCCATGGTGCAGTCCCCCACTTGGGGACAGGACCAGGAGCTCACGCTGACAGAGCTTCACCAGGTGCTTCACGCACGAGGAGCGAGATGGGAAGCAGGAGAGACCTCCATGAACAAGCTCTCCCATGCAGAACGCAAGGCCCGCCTGGGGCTCACCGCCCCGGACCGTACGCGTTTGGAGTCGAAGGCGATGTCCCTCACCTCGGCCTCGTCGGACTCCCCGGTGGCGATTACCCCAACGCTGGACTGGCGCAACAACGGGGGAAATTACGTCACTGCCGTCAAGAACCAGGCGAGCTGCGGAAGCTGCTGGGCTTTTGCCAGCACCGCAGCCCTGGAATCGGCTGTCCTCCGCTACAGGCAAACACCTGGCGTAGACCTGAACCTCTCGGAACAGGTTCTGGTCTCATGCTGCGGTGGAGGGGGCAATTGCCAGATCGGAGGCTCTATTGAAATTGCGGCCAACTACTTCATGCAAACGGGGCTCCCTCCGGACAGCTGCTACCCCTATACCGGCACGGATGGCTCCTGTTCGGCGGCGTGTGCAGGGTGGCAGGCCTCAACCGAGAAACTTTCCAACTGGGTGTACCTCGGCGCCTATCCATCGGTAGACACCATCAAGAATGCCCTTAATAATTACGGACCTCTTGTCACCGCAATGGCAGTCTACCAGGATTTCTTCTCTTACCACACGGGAGTCTATCATTATGTGAGTGGGGGGTTGGCAGGGGGCCACGCGGTCCTGATCGTAGGCTATGATGATGTCAACCAGTGCTTCATTGTGAAGAACAGCTGGGGTACGGGTTGGGGAGAACAAGGGTTTTTCCGCATTGCCTATTCGGAGATGAGCAGCGTCACACAGTTTGGGTACGACACCATCGCTTACGTGATGACTACCCCGGGCACCTGTATGTTTACGCTTAGCCCGACTTCCCGGAGCCTCAGCTCTGCCGGTGGTGCGGACTCGGTCAGTGTCAGCGCAGCTCCGAACTGCGCCTGGACCGCAGCGAGTAATGCTTCATGGATCAGCATCACCTACGGATTGAGCGGCTCAGGCAACGGGACCGTGGGTTACTCCGTGGCAGCAAACACGACGACTTCTGCACGCAACGGCACCATGACCATAGCCGGCCAGACCTTTACAGTCAGCCAGGCAGCTACGACCTGTACCTATGCCATCAGCCCCGCCTCTCAGAGCGTCAACCCTGCCGGTGGTACGGGCTCGGTCGGCGTGAGCTCAACCTCGGGCTGCGCCTGGACCGCAGTGAGTAATGCAACGAGCTGGCTCACCGTAACCTCCGGTTCAAACGGCTCAGGTAGCGGAACCGTGGGTTACTCCGCGGCAGCAAACACGACGACTTCTTCACGCAGCGGAACTCTTACGGTGGCCGGTCAGACCTTTACGGTAAACCAAGCGGCTGCAGCCTGTACCTATGCCATCTCACCTACCAGCAACTCCTTTACCTCCGCCGCAGGCACAGGGTCGGTCGCTGTTACCTCGGCCTCAGGCTGTGCCTGGACGGCTACGAGTAACGCTTCTTCGTGGCTCACCATCAGCTCCGGGGCCAGCGGCACGGGGAACGGGACGGTCGGCTACTCTGCTGCTGCCAATACAAGCGGGTCTTCACGTACCGGTACTTTAACCGTAGGCGGCCAGAGCTTCAGCGTTACCCAGGCAGGACAGAGCTGTAGTTATAACATCTCGCCTTACAGCCAGTCATACACCGCTGCGGGTGGCACGGGCTCGGCCAATGTCTTCGCAAGTTCGGGCTGTCCCTGGACGGCAACGAGCAGCGCTTCCTGGATCTCTGTTACTTCCGGCGCAAGCGGATCGGGCAGTGGCCCAGTGAGCTATTCGGTCACGAACAATACGGGGGCCTCTGTTCGGCAAGGGACGATGACCATCGCAGGCAGTACCTTTACCGTTACCCAGACGGGACTGAGCTGTGATTACACGGTCACGCCGGTCAACCAGTCTTTGCCTGGTGCCGGTGGCACGGGCTCGGCCAGTGTCAGCGCACCTTCGGGTTGTCCCTGGACGGCAACGAGCACCGCTCCTTCCTGGCTTACCATTACCTCGGGGGCAAGCGGATCGGGCAGTGGCACCGTGAGCTATACCGTTAGCGCCAATACGACCGGGGTTCGACGGTCCGCCAACATGACGATCGGCGGAAACACTTCTTCCTACGTTTCGATCGTTCAGTCAGCACTGAGCTGTAGTTATAGCATCACGCCAGTGAGCCAGTCATACACCGGGGCTGCCGGAACGGGGTCGGTAAATGTGATCTCGGCCTCGGGTTGTCCCTGGACGGCAAGCAGTAACGCTTCATGGATCAGCCTCACTTCCGGAGCCAGTGGCTCAGGCAGCGGGACCGTCGGTTACTCCGTGACAGCAAACACG
>JADGQN010000133.1 GCA_017881765.1 Syntrophobacterales bacterium
GCAGACGCTATCTTCGTTTACCCCAAGTGCTTGATCGAATCCCGGTATCCAAATCAACATGGTGGGCCGGAATCAGAGATGGCAGATTCCCCAAACCTATCAAACTATCACCTCGCGTGACCGTGTGGCGGGAAGAGGATCTAGACAATGTCGGGGTGAGTAATGGAAAAGAGCAAGTCAGTGGGGTATAATAAATTGGCAAACGTTAGTGTTTTGGGGGCAGTTTTGGGGGTACGTGCCATTCCGTGACATCTTTAATCCACGTGGTTACGGTGCCTTACATGAAGGGTTCAATTCCCGCCGCCTCCACCATTTTTTGTATCTCATGCTGAATTTGTGGCTCTGACTGCTTGTCGCTTCCTTCGTTGACAAAGCAGCATCATGCCCCCTAGAATATTAGCCAATGTATGAGGAAGATCACAGGCCTTGGGGCCATTTTTGTGTGCTCGAAGATGCGCCGGGACACAAGGTAAAAAGGATCGTTGTCAAACCCGGGCAGAGGCTCTCTCTTCAGAAACACGGACGCAGGAGAGAGCACTGGTTCATACTTGAAGGCGAGGCCATCGTGACCCGCGTTAACGAAGAGATACCTCTCTCGGCAGGTCAGGCGATAGACATCCCCGAGGGTGCCTGGCATCGTATAAAAAATCCGGGAGGTGCTCCACTCATTTTCATTGAAGTGCAAACTGGAGACTATTTCGGCGAGGACGACATTACCCGGGCGGAAGATGACTATGGCCGGGCTTAGTCGTACCTTTGTCGTCGCCGGTCCTGTCAGGTGCTTGGTCAGCTGCCAGTGTCATCGGTAACATACTGATATTATAAGGTATTATTTGCAGTCGATTGACTGGGCAGCGCAATTCTGCTATCCTTATGTTCTCACCCGCCAATGGAAAGACAATCAGGTTGGAAAAAGAAGACAAAAGAAGAGATCGAACGGATCTTTGCGTTCTGTGACGGGTACAAGGAGTTTCTGGACCGGGCAAAAACGGAACGGGAAGCCGCCAGATGTATAGAGGACACACTCAGGCAGGCAGGCTTTGGGGACGGCGGAGGTTCGGGAAGGACCTTCCGCATCAACAAAGGTAAGGAAGTGATAGCGTGGTGTCCAGGCAAGGCCGAGTCCCTGGACGGCTTAAGAATTATCATTGCTCATATCGATGCGCCGAGACTCGACCTCAAGCAGAATCCACTTTACGAGGATGTCGACCTGGCGCTTTTACGCACCCATTATTACGGAGGCATCAAAAAGTACCACTGGGTGGCGATACCCCTTGCTATCCACGGCATCATCGTGAAGGCGGACGGGACCTCGGTTGAGGTAGCAATCGGAGAAGACAACAAGGACCCTGTCTTTGCGATCGACGATCTCCTGCCTCACCTCTCAAGAAAGACCCAGGACGAAAAGAAGCTCTCTGAGGCCATAGAGGGAGAGAAATTGACCGTACTCTTTGGGAGCCTGCCCTTGCTCGGGGAGGAAAAGAACGCGGTGAAGGGTTACATCCTGCAGCTCCTTAATGAGAAATACGGCGTGATAGAAGAAGATTTCATCAGCGCTGAGATCGAGGTTGTTCCGGCCTTCAAAGCACGCGATGTCGGCCTCGACCGGAGCATGATCGGCGCTTACGGACAGGACGATAGGGCATCCGCCTATCCTCTGCTCAAGGCAATCTGTGACGCGGAAGGTCCGACGCATCCGGCCCTGGCCATGTTCGTGGACAAGGAAGAGATCGGGTCTGAAGGTAACACCGGCGCCAGGTCTCATTTCATAAAGATATTTTTGCACGAAATACTGGGCGCCTCCGGTCGCACCGTGTCGGACGAAATGGTACAGCGGATACTTTTTAACTCGAAGGCTATCAGCGCCGACGTCAACGGGGCAGTCAATCCCAATTGGCAGGATGTGCACGAGAAGCAGAACGCCTGCTACCTCGGCGGTGGCATTTGCGTAACCAAGTTTACCGGCCATATGGGCAAAGTAGGGGCCAACGATGCGCACGCGGAATATATAGCCGAGATCAGGCGTCTTTTTTCCAAAGAAGGCATAATCTGGCAGACGGGAGAGCTGGGTAAAATCGATGAGGGGGGAGGTGGAACTGTGGCGAAGTACCTTGCCGAATATGGCATGGATACTATTGATATGGGAGCACCCCTTCTTGCAATGCATTCCCCCTTTGAGATCTCCAGCAAAATTGACATCTACGAGGCATACCGGGCCTTTAAGGCCTTTCTGGTATCGTAAGCATTAGGAGGCATTAACAAATGATTGAAGTTGAAACGGTAAAGATACCGAAAGTACTCCCTTTGCTCCCCGTGCGGGACATGGTGATGTACCCTTCGGTGACGCTCCCTCTGTTTTTGGGTCGGGAGATGTCGATTAACGCAGTCGAGAAATCCCTCTCGACGGACCGCCTTATCCTCGTCGCAGCGCAGAAGGATCTGACGGATGAGGACCCCCTGCCCGCGAGGATCCATTCTCTGGGCGTTGTCTCGCAGATCATGCGCATGCTGAGACTGCCTGACGGCAGGATCAAGATACTCGTCCAGGGTTTAAAAAGGGCCCAGATCGCCAAATATGTCCAGGAAAGACCCACATATCTTGTAGAGTTAACAACCATTGAGGAACCGATCATCACCGAGATCACTTTAGAGATCGAAGCGCTGATGCGTTACATAAAGGAAGAAATGGAGAAGGTGGTCTCCATGGGAAGGATGATCCCTCCTGATGTGCTTCTCGTGCTCGACACCATCGACGAACCCGGAAAGTTTGCCGACGTGGCGTGCGCTAACCTCGGGCTGCCCGTAGGAAAGGCCCAGGAGATTCTGGAGATCATCGATCCCATTGAACGGCTGAAAAAGCTCTCGGAGATCATCGGCAAAGAGATCCAGCTCCTCAACATGCAGGCGAAGATACTTTCGACGGCAAAGGAGGAGATGACCAAGAGCCAGAGGGACTACTTCCTCAGGGAACAGATGAAAGCAATACGCTGTGAGCTTGGCGAGATAGACGAGCGTGAGGACGAAGCCAAGGACCTCAGAAAGCGCGTCAAAAAGTCGAAGATGCCCAAGGAAATAGAGAAAGAAGTAAAGAAGCAGGTCGAACGGTTGGAGATGATGCACCCCGATGCTATCGAGTCGAATATGCTCAGGACTTACATCGAGTGGCTGGTCGAACTGCCGTGGGACCGCTCCACGAAGGACAACATACACATAGCCAAGGTAAAAAAGGTGCTCGACGAGGATCACTACGGTCTGGATAAGGTCAAGGAAAGGATCCTCGAATTCT
This sequence comes from Syntrophobacterales bacterium, assembly GCA_017881765.1. Taxonomy (GTDB): domain Bacteria; phylum Desulfobacterota; class Syntrophorhabdia; order Syntrophorhabdales; family WCHB1-27; genus JADGQN01. The sequence goes on from JADGQN010000133.1 coordinate 3,287, forward strand.
TGAGCGTCATCAAGCTGAAAGGCGTCATGAAGGGTCCCATACTCTGCTTTGTTGGTCCTCCCGGTGTAGGCAAGACGTCCCTGGGCCGGTCGATTGCCCGGGCCATGGGCCGGAGCTTCTTGAGGATTTCCCTGGGGGGTATGAAGGATGAGGCTGAGATCAGGGGCCACAGGAGGACCTATGTAGGCGCCATGCCCGGCCGCATCATCCAGGGCCTCAAACAGGCGGGCACGAACAACCCCGTCTTCATGCTCGATGAAATAGACAAGATCGGTATGGACTTCAGAGGTGATCCGGCCAGCGCCCTCCTCGAAGTCCTGGATCCCGAGCAGAATTGCGCGTTCAGCGACCACTACCTGAACCTACCCTTCGATCTTTCGAAGGTGATGTTCATCACCACGGCAAACCGGATCGACACGGTCCCGCCGGCCCTCGAAGACCGGATGGAGGTGATTTCCCTCCCGGGCTATACGGAACGGGAGAAGCTGATAATCGCGAAGCGGTACCTTGTCCCGAAGCAGATGAAAGAGAATGGCTTAAAAAGGAGCCTGCTCCGGTTTGGTGATAAGGCCCTGGAAAAGCTTATACGGGACTATACGAGAGAGGCGGGCGTACGAAATCTGGAGCGGGAGATAGCCTCGGTCTCACGTAAGGTTGCAAAAAGGCTAGCCGAAGGAAAGAAGAACAAAGTGATGATCACTCCTCAGAACCTGCATAGCTTTCTCGGACCCTTGAAATTCATGCCCGAGACAGCGATTGCAACGGATATACCCGGGGTCGCGTGCGGCCTTGCGTGGACTGAAACGGGCGGGGAATTGCTCTTTGTTGAAGCCTCCTGCCGTAAAGGGAGAAGAGAACTCACGCTGACCGGGAGCATGGGCGATGTGATGAAAGAGTCGGCCCAGGCCGCACTTACCTATATAAAGGCCAAAGCAAAGCAACTCAACATACCTCAGGAAAGTTTTGACGAACTCGAGATGCACATACACGTGCCCCAGGGTGCCATCCCCAAGGACGGTCCGTCGGCAGGCGTTACGATGGCTGTTGCCATGATCAGTGCGCTCACCCAGAAGGTGATTGCCAGCAAGATAGCGATGACAGGCGAGATTACGCTGACAGGGCGGGTACTACCCATCGGTGGCCTCAAAGAGAAGACGCTCGCCGCACTGCGGGCCGGCTTGAAGAAGGTGATCATCCCTGAGGAGAACCTGAAGGACTTGGAAGATATCCCGGATTATGTAAAAAGGAAAGTCACATTCCTCCCGGTCAAAGACATGGATGATGTGATAAAACTCCTTTTCAGCGCGCCGTCACCGAAGAGACGACCTCTGCCCGGAAAGAGGATTCATCGTGAAAGAAGCCTCCTTTTACGCCAAAGGTGAGAACGGCAAGGTAGACTGCTTCCTTTGCCGGCATCATTGCGCCATAAGCGATGGTAAACGGGGCATCTGCGGTGTCCGGGAAAACCGGGGCGGTATACTTTATACTCTGGTGTACGGGAAACCCTGTTCCTGGCATGTAGACCCCATAGAAAAAAAGCCGCTGTTCCACTGTTTCCCCGGCTCAAAAGCCTTTTCCATCGCCACGGTCGGCTGTAATTTCCGGTGCCTGCACTGTCAAAATCACGAGATATCCCAACTACCGGCAGACCACGATCGAATAGACGGACAGGCGTTTTCGCCGGACGACGTGGTCGAGCATGCGCAAAAGGCCGGTTGCCGCAGCATATCTTACACGTACACCGAGCCCACCATGTTCTACGAGTATGCCTATGACATAGCAAGGCTTGCCAGGCAGCGGGGTCTTTCCAACAACTTCGTTACCAATGGGTATATAGAGAAGGAACCGCTTGCCGCGATACGGCCCTATCTCGATGCAGCCAACATCGATCTGAAGAGCATCTCTGACAACTTCTACAGAAAGGTATGCGGCGCGCGTGTGGCCGGAGTGCTCGAATCGATCAAGAATTACAAATCCCTGGGCATCTGGATTGAGATAACAACGCTCATTATCCCGAATCACAATGACTCGGATGAGGAGTTCGAGGCTATAGCCAAATTCATCCGGGATGAGGTAGGTCCTGAGACCCCCTGGCACGTGAGTGCCTTCCACCCGACCTACAAACTTACCGATGCACCCCCCACTCCGTCAAAGACCCTGATAAGGGCACGCCAGATAGGGATGGAGGCAGGCCTGCGGTATGTATATACGGGCAACATCCCCGGTCTGGATGCCGAACATACGTACTGTTACCAGTGCAAAAAACCGGTCATCAAAAGGTATGGCTTCAGCATCACGGAATACAGCATAGATGCAGGTGCCTGTGCGTTCTGCGGCGCCAAAATAGACGGCGTCGGGCTTTGACGACACGCTCGGGAACTTCTTTTCCTTTCCTTTTTGTACGATTATATGGTAGGCTGTTACCCATATTCACCAATCCGATATTTCTTCTGTTTCTGAAGCGTTCCTGCTTCTCCCAGTTTTGTCCTCACGAGAGACTGCCAAACAGAGAGATACCAGAAAAAGGGAGGCTGCAATGCAAGGGACCAAACTGTTTGTTGGCAATCTGAGCTATTCCGTCGACAGGGAGAAGCTGAAGGAAATGTTCGCTGAGTATGGTGAAGTGGCAAATGTCAACGTCATCGAAGGAAAGGGATTCGGTTTTGTGGAAATGGTTACCAAAGAAGGGGCTGAAAAAGCAAAAACGGGATTAAACGGGACGCAGCTTCAGGGCCGCACACTGAACGTTGATGAAGCCCGTCCGCAGCGGGATAAGGACAAGGGAAGAAGAAGCGGCGGCGGCCCAAGAAGATACTAAAGGAGATACCGTGTACGTACACGTCGACGACGGCAACATTGAAAAAGCAATCAAAACCCTGAAGCGTCTGATGCAAAAAGAGGGCGTTCTCAAAGAGATCAAGCGGAGGAGCTTTTATGAGAAACCTTCGGAGCGGGAACGGCGCAAACAGAGGGAAGCAAGAAAGAGGCGGCTCAAGGCGGAGCGAAGAAAGTCTTGGAAAGCCTAAGGGCAACGAGAGTTAAAGTACTCTGTAGGGTGGTTTGAGGACGGGGCCACAAAGAGCCTAATTTCAGGATCACGCTGCAAAGAGATTTTAGACACATTGTGACAATTCAAAGGGTTGGCCGGCGGTCAGCATGGCCCGCCCTTTTTTCATCTATTCCGCGATAAAAAATAGACCTACACGCAGACCGCCGGGGGAAGAAGCCCGGCTCGGTTCACCCCCACCAGTTCATGATTCCGGCTCTGACCCATACGCGTAAAGCATGTGAGAGGCGACGGGTGGAGTCTCTCCGACATGAAAGGATTGAACGAGCTTAGCAGTCGCGCGGTCAGAGACTGTGAAACGTTCGTGCTGGCGCAGATGGTCAAGCCATGACTCAACAATAAAGAACTCAACGTAGCGGGCAAGGTCGGCGGTGTCGTGGAAGAGCCCCCACTCTATCGCTCCATCCCGGAGCCGGATGCGCCGCATACCCTGCATCGCACGCGCAAATTCGCGTGAAGAACCGGGATCAATCCGGTATTCTACCGTAACCAGCACAGGCCCTTGATCCGGACGAGGCTCCACAATCCTTGCTGTTTCAGACCAGCGCGCGGAAGGCCTGAGATCAAGGTTTTCCGCGACCGGCATCCGATAGCGCAAACCAAACAGAAGAGCGGCTCCCAGCGCTAGCGCAGCGATGAGGAGCGTAGCCGGAATATCCACAAACGAGGCGACTGTGCCCCAGAGAACGCTTCCTCCTGCCAATCCTCCAAAAAATACAATGCCATAACTGGCCATAACTCTTCCCCGCACCCAGGAGGGGACGGCTAACTGCACTCCGGTAATTAACGTGGAGAAAAGTGATAGCCACGCCACGCCGGCGGCGCCCATTGCAATGCCCACCAGGAGACTGTTGTGCAGAACTGCAAGAGCAACGAGTACCATGGCAAAGAGCAGTTGTGCCAGAGTAACCAGGTGCTCCGCGGAAAACCGCTGACGCACCTTTGGCAGGACAAGAGCAGCCACGACAGCTCCTGCACCCAGACAGCCAAGCAGAACGCCGTAACCGAAGGAGCCAAGCCCCAGTTCGGTACGGACCAGTAGGGGCAGAAGGCCCCAGAGCGCGCTGGCGCAGAAGGCAAAGAGAAACGCGCGAATAAGGAATGCGTGCAGCTCCGGGGCGTGGATCACGTAGCGCATGCCTGCACGTATCGCGCTTAAGAACCGCTCGGTGGGCAGGGCGCTTTCGGGCGCAATGCGATGCCAACGGCCTACCACTACGACTACGCCGAGGAAAGATGCCGCATTGAGCAAAAAGACGGCGCCCGGCCCGAAAGCGGCCGCCACGAGCCCGCCCAAGGCAGGACCGACAGCTCGGGAGAGATTGAACCCCATGGCCCCGAGTGCTACCGCTGCAGGCAGGTCGCCGCGGGGTACGAGTTCCGGCACAATAGCTTGCCAGGCCGGCCCTGATAGGGCGCCGCCAATTTGAAGGACAAAAGTGAGGACGAGGAGCACCAGGGGGGTCGTCAGTCCGCCCACCGTAAGCACGCCAAGGGTAGCTGCCCCAACGGTCATCCAGAGTTGAAAAAGGATAAGCAGGCGGCGGCGATCAGCGACATCAGCCATAGCACCCGCGGGCAGGCTGAGCAAAAAGACCGGCAGCGTGCTGGCTGTCTGCATCAACGCGACCATGATAGGTTTCGGCGCAAGGGAGGTCATAAGCCAGGCCCCGGACACGTCCTGCATCCACGAACCTATATTGGAAAAGACGGCAGCAATCCAGAGCGACCGGAAAACCGGCTGGAGGAGAGGGGTCCATGCTGATGTTTTTGGAGATTCGGTGTTGCTCACGTGCGTTTCTCTTCTCCTACGATAAATTAATCCCTGCGGCGCTATTTGACCAGGCTGAGGCTTTCATTTTAGCACATTCCCGCGAACCGTATGATCGCATCCCGAGGGGGTGGAAGGTATGGAGGGTCAAGCTCACTTCAACCTGCAACTTGGAACTTGGAACAAAAAGGGCGCCCAAAATTCGGGCGCCCTTTTTCTAACGTGCTTATTATTTACAGCTTCTCGTCCCCGATTCTCATTCCGTAGAAAGAGCGATAGATAAAGACCAGAGCAACGATGAAGAAGACGATGGCGATTCCGGTCTTCAGGGTCTGAGAATGCATAGTCACCGCGATCTCGGTTGCGAGCAGCCCGAATAGCGTCGTGAACTTGATGACCGGGTTCATGGAGACGGACGATGTATCCTTGAACGGGTCGCCGACCGTGTCGCCGACAACCATTGCCTCGTGGAGCGGCGTATTCTTTTCTTTCAGATCGACCTCGACGATCTTCTTCGCATTATCCCAAGCGCCGCCCGCATTCGCCATGAATATTGCCTGGTAGAGGCCGAAGAAGGCGATTCCAATGAGGTACCCGATGAAGAAGTATGGGTTAAAGAACGAAAGAGAGAGTGCCATGAAGAAGATCACGACAAAGATGTTGATCATGCCCTTCTGTGCATAGATCGTACAGATCTTGACGACCTCCTTGCTGTCCTGTATGGATGCTGTGTCCTTGTCGAGCTGGATGTTATTCTTGATGAATACGACCGCGCGGTAGGCGCCTGTAACCACGGCCTGTGTCGCAGCACCGGTAAACCAGTAGATCACCGCACCGCCCATCAGCAGACCCAGAATGATCTCAGGCTGCACGAGGCTCAGTTTCGCAACCGCACCGCCGTAAATACGCTCAAGCAAAATGATGATACCGAAGACCATGGTGGTGGCGCCGACCACAGCCGTTCCGATGAGCACCGGCTTGGCGGTTGCCTTGAAGGTGTTGCCTGCGCCGTCCGCCTCTTCGAGGTAATCCTTGCCGTTCTCGAAATCAGGATCAAAGCCGAACTGTGCTTTAATTTCAGCGGCAATATTGGGCACGCTCTCGATTCTCGAGAGCTCATAGACTGACTGCGCGTTATCTGAAACCGGACCGAAGCTGTCCACGGCGATGGTTACAGGACCCATGCCGAGGAAACCGAAGGCCACGAGACCGAAAGCAAACACCGGTGCCGCAAATGAGTATTCCTTAGGCATAAGGGCCTGTATGGACGGATTAAACGACACGAGATAGGCCATGAGCATCAGGACCAGGATGATCAACCCTTCCCAGAAAGCCGACATATTACCGGCAACGAAACCGGAGAGGATGTCGAGTGACGCACCGCCCTGACGGGCCGAGGCCACGACCTCTTGAACATGACGGGAACTGGTGCTCGTGAAGACCTTGGTGAACTCAGGGATCAGGGCGCCGGCTATGGTACCGCAACTGATGATAATTGCAAGTGCCCACCATAAGGCACCATACTTTGGATCGGGCAGGTCACCGAGAAGCGTGTAACTCGCCCAGAATGTCACGATGATCGAGATGGCGGAGGTGATCCAGACGAGGCTGGTGAGGGGGTTCTCGAAGTTGAACTTTTTTGAGTTCCCGTATTTGGCCATCGTGATCGCCTGGTTTATGAAGTAGGAAACAAGAGACGTAAGGATCATGAGGATACGCATTGCAAAGATCCAGATGATCAGTGTACCACCCATGAGGGGGTTGGTTGCCAGAGCCAGTGCGAGAAAGGCGATCAGGGCAACACCTGTGACGCCGTAAGTCTCGAAGCCGTCCGCGGTCGGTCCCACGCTGTCGCCCGCGTTGTCGCCCGTACAGTCGGCGATGACACCCGGGTTTTTCGGGTCATCTTCCGGTAGGTGGAAGACGATCTTCATGAGGTCAGAGCCGATATCGGCGATCTTGGTGAAGATACCGCCGCAAATTCTCAGTGCGCTGGCGCCAAGAGATTCGCCGATGGCAAAACCGATGAAACAGGGTCCGGCCAATTCTTTCAGAAAGACCAGAATGCAAATCATGAAGAAAAGCTCGACGCTCACGAGAAGAAGGCCCACGCTCATGCCGGAGCGCATAGGGATGGCCACCACTTCGACCGGTTTGCCCTTCAGTGCCGCGAATGCGGTTCGCGAATTTGCTCTCGTGTTGATCCTCATGCCGAACCAGGCAACACCGTAGGAGCCGAGGATGCCGAGGATCGAGCAAAAGAGAATGAGGACAATGCTGCCAAAGGGCGCCTGCTGCAAGCCGGCGAAATAATAAACCATACAGAGGGC
>JADGQN010000134.1 GCA_017881765.1 Syntrophobacterales bacterium
TAATCTTTCTGCCCGCCACTCTTGATAGAAAGAAGGAGAGAAATGAGCCTATTCTTCCGGTGATGTAGATGGTCTCTTTATCGGGGAAGTGATACATGTTTTAACTTAAGTGACCAGTAAAAAGTAAGCAGTAAGCAGTAATCAGAGACCGTCACCAATTACCGTCTTCATTGTACCAGGTTCTTCGCAAGCTTATCAGCAGGTGCCCAGGTCGTGCCTGGTTAGGGGCGTCTTTTTACTACTCACTCTTTACTGCTCACTGCCTTTATTATACCAGTTTTTGAGGGGGTTTTCAGCGAACGCTTATGGTATGTTCTGAAGAGGGAGTTTGCTCTTGCTGTTTACTGACTACTGACTACTGCCTACTGCTTACCGTTCATTTCCTGCGGTTCGGGCAGGACCGTCATTGTCTTTTCGTATTCGTTCAATACCGCTTTTGCGAAACGGGCCCCGGGCTGCTTATGTTTGGCGGAAAGTTCTCTTGCCTTCGTCGATCCGCTGTTGTAAGCGTAAAGCGCCCATTGCAGGGTGTCAAAATCCTCGATAAGCTGGGATAGGTGATAAACGCCGAATTTGATATTTTTCTGGGGTTCATGGAGGATACGGTCGCCGCTCCAGGTGACACCTAACGTTTCCGCGATGCCGCGGCCCAGAGAAGGTTTGATTTGAAGCAGGCCACGGGCCCCTTTCGATGACACAGCATCCTGCTTGAAGTTGCTCTCCACCTTCATGACAGCCAGTACCAGCCGGTAATCGAGCTCCCGTTCCCTTGACTCAGTATAGACGTAATTTGCTATTTCTCGCAACCTCTCTTCCGGGATGTTCGGCATCTGCTCTTCCAGGTAGGTCACTATGTTCTCTATGGTGCCATCCTGGTGGGCGGTGGTTTGAACATGCTTTACCGTTTGCACGCCTGTGACCATAAGAACGGGTATTACCGCTGCCGAAGTCAACATAAGCAGAACTTTCTGGGAACGATTCATCGTGAAGCAATATAAGCTAATTGGACGGTGATGTCAACTTGACTACCCCTAGTTGTGACACCGCCGAGCCGTATATGGGCCTTTGGCGCGGGTTCTGGCTCAACTTTGAGTGAGGAATCGATATCCCTGAGCGATGAAGAAAAGAGCGAAGAAGATGAGGAAGAGGCTGCAAACGAAGAGCACCCCCTTTATGATACGCGTACTGACGAACCTCCCGCCCATATGTATGCCATAGGAGACGAAGCTATACCAGGCGAGATCCGAGCTTATATGCCCGATAAAAAAGGCCAGGATGCCCGGCAGGCCGAGACCCTTTGCGAACATAACGTATCCTATGCCGATGGTCAGCCACCAGATGAACCAGTAGGGGTTAGAGAGGCTTATGATGACGCCGGCGAGGATGGGGTGCAGGCCTTTTTCGGAAACCTCCGTAGTGGAGACGAGCCGATACGTGCGCAAGCCTTTGATGATGCCGATGCCCATCCAGATCATAACGATGCCGCCGCAGAATGAGACTACCGTGTAGAGAATCCGGTTGGCAAGGAAGCTTCCGACTCCGAAGACAATCAGAAGCAGCAGAATGATCTCGAGGATGCCATGGCCGAGAACCACGAGCGGGCCCACGTGCCCTCCACGTTTTGTGGACTCGGTTATCGTGACGGTCAATAGCGGGCCAGGTGCCATTGCCCCTGTCAGACCCAGAACAAATCCAGCGGCAAAGAGACTCCACAAGCCCATAGGATTTAAGTAAACCACAACAGTATGCAAGAAATAAAGGGTCCTTCCAGGACGCTGCTATCAAGGGTGATGGAGGAGAGCCGGTAGCAGGGCTCCGTGACTAGGATGGCCCCGGACGTTTTGTGGTATACTGGTGACCGCGCAAGGTGCAGACGTGACAACACTAACACAGAGCCAGATAGCGAACGGCCCGGTCTCAGCCATTGTGCCCCATACAAGTTTGCGTTCAAAAAATGAATGCGAACTGGCATCAGCGCGACTCGTGATGTTGGGGGTGATCCATAGGGATAAGGAGGGCGCCCCATTACTATCGAGGTGGCTTGACTATCTCAAACCGGACGTGATCACGCTGGAGTTTTCCCGGTATGGGATGATGTTCAGGAAGAGGCATGGAGCTGCGCTGCGCTCGCGCGTCGATGGGCTTGCTGCCAAAATGGGACTGGGGGCGGAGCCGGCGAGCAGGGGCGCGTTCGAGACGCTTCATGATTACATTGAGCTGCCTTATGAATATACCGAGACTTCGCAGTACGCTGAGGGGCTTGGTATCCCCATGCATCTTGTCGACCTCGACCTCTTTTCGTACATCAACCTGCGAAGCATGGATGAACTGCTCGATGAGAAGAACGTGCAGGTCTGGTTCGGCGAGCGTAAGGAGCTTGCAGGGGAAGTAGAGAAGGCCAGAGCACTCGCCCGTCTATTTTTTGATAAGGACATAAAGACCTTTTCATACACGGACGAGATGCTCACGCGTGATAGACACGTCAAAGAAAAACTGGCCGTTCTGATGCGGCACTACCTGGGGAAACGCGTTCTTCATGTGTGCGGGTGGCAGCATCTTTCCGACCCGCACAATATTTATGACTCACTCAATCCCGTAAAGGTTTTTGTTCATGATAGATCTTTTCGTATTTGATCTCGGGAAGGTGATCCTCCCTTTTGAACACCGGCAGATCGCCTCGAAGCTATGGCAGAGGTCGCGGAACAACAGGAAACTGACGGAGGATGCGATCTTTAATGACCTTTTTGACCTGGAGAACGGCACCGTAAACCGTTATGAAGAAGGTCTCTCATCGTCTGAGGAGTTCTTCCTGGAAGTGCGAAAGCGGTATGATCTTGTCTTGGAGTTTGAAGAGTTCAGCGAGATATGGAATAACATCTTCCGGGACAACCCTGAAGTCAATGAAATAATCGTCCATCTGAAGGCGAAGGGCTATCCCATTTTCCTGCTCAGTAACACCAATGAACTCCACTTCTCTTACGTCCTTGACCGGTATCCCATTGTCCACGTTCTTGATGAGTGGATACTCTCATTCGAGGTGGGCGTGAAAAAACCGCATAAACGGATTTATGATGCAATCTTTGAGAAGATGGACGTCGAGAGAGAGAAGGTACTTTATATAGACGACATTGATGCGTATGTTTCGGCTGCGCGATCGTATGGAATTCCGGGCCTTGTCTACAAAAGTCCTGATGACCTGTGGAATGTGTTGAGGCAGAACAACATATGAGAGGGTCATGGATCATGGGTCACGGGTCAAGGGTCACGGAGAACAAATACAAAGATGAGCGTCATGTGTCAAGCGTCAATCATTTCCTTGCGTTTGTCTGCCTTGACCCCTGCCCCTTGACCCATGACCCCATTATCCTCTCATGATTCCTTATCCCAACATCGATCCTGTAATTGTTAAGGTCGGCCCGCTTGCAGTCCGGTGGTACGGCATGATGTACGTCGCCGGATTTGCCCTTTCATACCTCTTGCTGATCTACCAGATCGGGAGAAAAAGCGTTGCTGTCACGAGGGCCCAAATCGACGATCTCTATTTCTACCTTATTCTCGGGCTTCTCATCGGCGCCCGCCTGGGATACGTGATTTTCTACAACCTGACATTTTTCCTCGAGCATCCTCTGGAAATCTTTGTCCTCTGGCATGGGGGCATGTCCTTTCACGGTGGCCTGGTTGGCGCCTTTCTCGCGGGCTATCTCGGTATCAAACGAAAAGGGATAGATTTCTGGAAGGCTGCTGACCTGATCATTCCCACCGCGCCAGTGGGTATAGGTCTGGGCCGGTTGGGGAACTTTATCAATGGCGAACTTTATGGCAAGCCATCCGACGTGCCCTGGGCCATGGTTTTTCCGGAGGGAGGTCCGATGGCGCGACACCCGTCCCAGCTGTATGAGGCCACGCTGGAAGGCCTGCTTCTCTTTCTGATTCTCTGGCTCTACAAAGACAGGAAGAAGCGTGATGGAGACGTATTTGCGCTCTTCCTCATATTTTACGGGATATTTCGGACGTGCTGTGAGTTCTTCAGGGAACCTGACGCACAGATGGGTTATATCTTCGGCTTCGTTACCATGGGTCAGATCCTCAGCCTGGCTATGCTATGCATCGGTCTTCTTTTGAAGTATGGGTACCTGAGAAGACGGCCCGGATTGTCTAAGCCGTGACAAACAAGCTGGGGAAAAATAGCCGCAGGCTGGAACACTCAACAGAATCTGTCACATACGCCTGAAGGGAGAGTGGTTATGGCGCGCGCACTCATGAACAGGTCAAAAAAGGCAGGCCTGCCGCCGGGGACACTCGTCCACATCGGCCAGAAGAAGCTCGACGTCCAGAGAATAAGCGTTGTGGACTACGACGAGAGCACAGTCGATGAGTATGAAGTGGAGGATATTCAACGACAATGCGTAACCCTCAAAGAAAAGCCTACCGTCACATGGATCAATGTGGATGGCCTCCACGAGACGGAAAAACTGAAAGCGCTGGGCGACTGTTTTGGGCTGCATCCGCTTGTTTTGGAAGATATTCTCAATACGGATCAGCGGCCGAAAATGGAGGATTATGGCGACTATCTCTATCTCGTCTTCAAGATGATCCATTGCAAGGCGGAAAGCAGTGTGGTTCTCCAGGAGCAGATCAGCCTTATCCTCGGAGATACGTTTGTCATCTCCTTTCAGGAACAGGAAGAGAAAGTCTTTGAGCCCGTGAGAGAGCGCATACGGTCCGGCAAAGGGCTGATGCGCAAGATGGGACCCGACTACCTTGTATATGCCCTTCTGGATGTGACCGTTGACAACTATTTCTCCGTGCTGGAAAAACTGGGAGAGAATATAGAGGTCCTTGCAGACCGCGTCCTCAAGATCCCTGAGCCGAAGACGCTCGGTGAGATCCAGATCTCAAAAAGAGAGATGCTCTTTGTGCACCGCTGGATATGGCCTCTGCGCGAGGCGATAAGCGCGCTGAGCAAGCGTGATTCAAAGCTGGTCAAGGAATCCACAGGCATCTATCTGAGAGACGTGTATGATCATACGCTGCAGATAATGGATGCGGTGGATCTGTACCGTGAAATGCTCTCGGAAACGCTTGACCTGTACGTATCGACTGTAAGCAACAAATTGAATCAGGTTATGACCGTACTCACGATCATAGCCACGATATTTATTCCCCTCACGTTTCTGGCCGGTGTCTACGGCATGAATTTCAAGTACATGCCTGAACTCGAATGGCGTGGGGGATATCCCCTCATCTGGGCTGTCATGATTGGTGTGGGCGTGTCTATGCTTATCGCGTTCAAACGGAAAAAGTGGTTCTAAGGTCGCAGTTCCCGGATGGGCTCAGTATCTTTGCGCGGCAGTAGCGTTTCTGCTACAATGTGACTTGCAGGCAAGCCAACCGTCACTATAGGAGCATAAGATGATTCAGAAGACGATTGAAAATATCGAGGCAAAGATCAGGAAGAGTGGTCCGGTCAGTGATGAGAGAAGGGCCGAGTTGTTGCGACTTCTGGCTAAGCTCAAGACTGAGATTGGGGAGCTATCGAAGACCCACCCCGAGCAGGCGGAGAGCATCACCGCTTTCGCGCAAGCGTCCGCGCACGAGGCAACGAGAAAAGAGAAGAACCCTGACCTTCTCAAGCTCTCTCTGGACGGTTTGTCCATATCCGTTAAGGAAATTGAAACGTCCCACCCCGATCTTCTGCGGGTTGTGAACGCAGTGTCTCAGGCGCTCGCCAACATGGGGATTTGATAGCACCGTAAGCCGCATGATGCACACGGGTGCCGGGAAAAAGGTTAGCGGGGACACAAACCCATGATCAGTGAACTCGAGAAAAGAACGGCCCAGGCCATCGTTAACATTTTTGAGAGTGGGAGGCCGCTTGGGGATTACGGTTGTGTTACGGTGCTCCCCGGGGACACGGGCCATCTGACCTATGGTCGCAGCCAGACGACGCTCGGAAGCGGGAATCTGGCGCTTCTCCTTCATGCATACTGTGAGGCTGGCGGGTCTTTGTCTGATGTCTTGCGACCTTTTGTTGCCGCCTTTGACCGTCGCGATCTGAAGCTCGATAATGACGAGAAGGTAAAATCGCTTTTGAGACAGGCCGGGAACGACCCTGTTATGCGATCGGTTCAGGATCAGTTTTTTGATCGCGTTTACTGGGTGCCCGCACTGAACTCGGCGGATTACCTGGGTGCAGCCAAGCCCTTGAGCATTGCCGTGATTTATGACGGCAGAATCCACGGCTCGTATCATTTTATAAGGGATTTGACGAACCAGCAGCAAGGAGAGGCACGCGTGATCGGAGAGGAGCGGTGGATAGCAGCATATGTTGCGGTTCGCCGCACCTGGCTTGCCACTAATCAGAATAGCGTTCTCCGGAAGACGGTCTATCGTATGGACGCTTTTCAGACCCTGATCGATGGGGGGAAGTGGGAGCTTCCTTTGCCCTTGACCGTGAGAAACGTCGTGATCGACGAAGAGCTGTTCAGAGCGGATTACGTGGAGCCCACGGTAGTCTCTGCATCCGGCGAGAAAGAGCGGGTCCTCTTCCTGACCAGGCCCATGATGCGAGGTGACGACGTTAAAAGGCTACAGAGGGCCCTCGGTTTTTCCGAAGATAGAGTAGACGGCGTGTTCGGGACTGATACCGACAGGTCGGTGCGGCAGTATCAAACAAGCCGGGGACTGAGGGTTGATGGCAAGGTCGGTCCGGCGACGTGGTCGGAACTCGGCTATTGAAAACAGGGTCAAGGGTCACGGGTCATGGGTCAAGGGTTAAAAAAAGATAGGGTTCCTTGCAGGATGCTTCCTTCCAGGATGCTTCGCTATCGCTACCGGGGTCCAGAATAAATCAAAGAAACCTCAGAGAAACCAAAGAAACCAGCGAAACCGGGGAGGAAACATGAAGGTCGATGCCGTATTCGAAGGCGGCGGCGTTAAAGGGATCGGCCTCGTTGGTGCGGTTTCCGACATTGAAAAGTCAGGCTACGAGTTTGAAAACCTGACCGGCACCTCTGCGGGCGCGATAGTGGCGGGCGCTATTTGCGAAATATGGAAAAGAGTATTGTCAGAATAATGCTGACAACGATACTCGTGGCGAGAGGAAAGTAGAAGCTGAACTTTTCTCTTTTGATATAGATGTCTCCCGGCAGGCGGCCGATGTAGGGAAGCTTGCCGGCAAACATAAACCCCAGCCCGACAATAACGAGCAGCACGCCAAGGATGACGAGCATCCTGCCTATTCCCGGCATCGCCTTCCACTCAACCTACAAGCTTGTCTTCTTTTGCAAACTCCTTTCATGATCTCGAGACAAGCATATCTGGAATTTGTCGTGCTACGCTTGATATTTCACCATTTGACATATACTTTGGGAGCGAAATTGGTTTCCATCGTCCATACGTACGCTGCGCATTCGACAATACGAAAGACAGGCATTGCGCTCAACCCCTTTTTTTCGACCAGGGGCTTGAGAAAAGGACGTTGTTCGAGAACTTCCTTTTGCAGGGCCGTATCTTCAACGAGCGTTGCCTTGCCGGCCACCCTTACCTGCACATTTCTCTCCGCATTATAGAAGCATATCTCTACCTGCGGATTATCTTTTAACTGTTTGGGCAGGTCCTTGCCTTCCACGGTCTGAATAAGGATACCCTTCTCATCTGCACGAACCATACGCAGCGCTCTCACGCGGGGTTTGTTACCCTCAGACGTCGCGAAATAACAGGTGGGGTTGGCATTGAGAAACTCGATTACTTCTGTCTTGGTCACGGGAACCTCCTTCTAACTCTTGATTGTGGCACGGACGGTGTTGCACGCCGCCACACGTGCTGCGAGCCGGGGTCAGAACCAGTGCAGAAACAACTCTACACCCTTAAGAGTGGGCTGTCAATCATGGCCCAGGCTTCAACCTCAGCCTGGTCTGAATCACGTGGAGAAGGGGCAAGGTTCCAATACACTCCGTGCTGTGCTATACTTATTGTATGATTACCGTTATCAAAGGAGAAACATAATGTTTGGTCTTGGTATGCCTGAATTAGTCATTATCCTCGTTATAGCCCTTCTGGTCTTTGGGGCGGGGAAACTCCCGGAGGTTGGAGGAGCAATAGGGAAGGGGATAAAAGGGTTTAAGAAAGCGATATCAGAGGATGAGAAGTTGCCGTCCGCACCAAAAGACACCCCCCCCGAAGAGAAGAAGTCGTAGCCGCAACCCGCACTACCTGCGCTGGTTATCACGTCTCTACGTGTTTGTGCCTCTCAAGTTCGCTGAAGATGCACCCGCAATATTTCTGCCGGTACATGTCGAGCTGCTTTGACTCTGCAACACCTTCTGCCCAGCCGACTCGGAAGTCCTCATACAAGAAAGGCACGTCATACTCTTCCGACAGTTCCGACGCGATGGCGACGATCTCGGCATGCCTCTGGTACTTGCTATAGAGGAGCGTAGTCGTCACAGCGTCGACCGCGCGTCCCACAGCCTGTTTGAAGGCTTGTGCCAGGCGCGTTCTGTAGCAGAATAAACACCGGTCACGCCCATAGTCGAGAGCCCCCTTTAGAAAGGATTTCAGCTCATACCTGTCGTCGATCACCAGAGGCAAGGATGCGTTCTTGGCAAAAGCGGCGAGGGTATCCCGCCGCTTCATGAACTCAGCGTATGGCTGGATGTTGGGATTAAAGAAGTAGCCCGAGACTTCGTGCCCTTGGTCTCGTAGCACGCGCAACGGGTAGATCGTGCACGGACCACAACAGATGTGAAGTAAGACTTTCATCCGGTCCTTCTGGTCTATCTCGTCTATTTAGTCCATCTTGTCTCAATAGACTATCAGGCCAGATGGGGCCAGACAGCAGGTCCGAGCAAGCGCATACCGCGGACCAAATAGACCAGACAGGCCAAATAGACCCTTTACTTGGTTTTCTCTTCTATCGCTGCTTGCGCTGCCGCCAGTCGGGCGATGGTCACACGGTAAGGGGAGCAACTCACGTAGTCCAGGCCGATCTTATGGCAGAACTTAACCGAGTTGGGCTCGCCGCCGTGCTCGCCGCAGATGCCCAGCTTCAGGTTTCTCCTCTTCTTTTTTCCGAGTTTAACAGCCATCTGCATGAGCTTGCCCACGCCAGCCTCATCCAGTCGCTGGAAGGGGTCGAAGGGTAATATCTCGTCAGCCACGTATTGCCGGAGGAACTTGCCTGCGTCGTCGCGGCTCATGCCAAAAGTCGTCTGGGTCAGGTCGTTGGTCCCGAAGGAAAAAAACTCGGCGACCGACGCGATCTCATCGGCGGTGACTGCCGCCCTCGGAATCTCGATCATGGTACCGACCTTGTAATTCAGCTTTGTCTTATACGCCTTCGTAACCTCTTTGGCTACCCGGTCGACCACTTCCTTCTGGAGCTTCAATTCGTTCACATGGCCGACCAGCGGGATCATGATCTCGGGATGCACGTCGACGCCCGCCTTCTTTACCTCACAGGCTGCCTCGAAGATGGCGCGCGCCTGCATCTCTGTTATCTCCGGGTACGCGATGCCGAGGCGGCAGCCGCGGTGGCCGAGCATCGGGTTTGTCTCGTGCAGGCTCTCGATTTTGGCGTTGATCTTCTCGTACGTAACACCCATCTTGCCGGCCAGGTCGCGGACCTCGTGCTCCGTGTGCGGCAGGAACTCGTGGAGCGGCGGGTCAAGGGTCCGGATGGTGACCGGCAGCCCGTTCATCACTTTGAAGAGGCCCGCGAAGTCGCTCTTCTGCATAGGCAGAAGCTTCGCCAGCGCCTTCTTCCTCCCCTCTAGGTCATCGGCCAGGATCATCTCGCGAACCGCGTCAATCCGCTCACCCTCGAAGAACATGTGTTCGGTGCGGCAGAGGCCGATCCCTTGAGCGCCGAATGCGACGGCGATCGCAGCCTGGTCGGGCTGGTCCGCGTTAGTCCACACGCCCAGCTTCCGGGTCTCGTCCGCCCACTTCATGAGCAGATCGAAGTCTTGGTATATCCCTGATTCTTCAGGCTTCAGTGTCTTGTCGACGAGGACCCTCAGCACCTCCGAAGGGATGGTGTTCACTCGGCCGACGAAAACTTCGCCCGTGGTACCGTCGATGGAGACGAAATCGCCCTCGCTGATGGTCTTGCCCTTGACCGCGATGCTCTTCTTTCTGTAGTCGATGTCCAGCTCCCCGACACCCGCTACACAGACCTTTCCCATCTGCCGCGCGACGAGTGCCGCGTGGCTGGTCATGCCGCCCCGCGCCGTAAGGATCCCCTGGGCCGCATTCATGCCGCGTATATCCTCCGGAGACGTCTCTATCCTCACGAGGATAACCTGTTCCCCGCGGGCTGCCCAGGCCTCAGCATCTTCGGCATTAAAAACGACTTTGCCGGATGCCGCGCCAGGCCCGGCATTGAGCCCCTTGGCCGCCAGCCTTTGTTCCTTGAGCGCCTTCTCCTTCTCCTTCGGGTCGAAGAT
>JADGQN010000135.1 GCA_017881765.1 Syntrophobacterales bacterium
GCAATTATGCTATAATGAATTTATGAATTGGACGATCACCTATTATAGTGAGACAGTTCAAGCAGATATCCTTGACTTACCGGCTGGGCTCCTTGCTCGCTACCTCCGATACGCGGATCGTATGAAACATATGGACCAGATTTGGGAATGCCTCACACACGGGCAATGGGAGGTGGACTGTTTGAACTGCAGCTAAAGGCCATGGAGGGTATTGCCCGTATGCTCTACTGCACGATGATTGGGAAGAACATCATGATACTACACCATTTTATCAAGAAATCTGAAAAGACACCGCGCAAGGAGCTTGCCATAGCCCAACGGCGGATGAAGGAGGTCGTAGATGTTAACACACAAAGAGCTTAAGTCTCGCGCTCTTGAGCGTACCGATGTAAGAACCGAATATGATCGTCTTGGTGATGAGTTTGCTTTCCTGGACGAATTCTTGAAAGCTCGGGCCGCAGCCGGTATGAGTCAGGCGGAAATTGCCGAACGCATGGGAACAACCCAGTCAGCAATTGCACGCTTGGAGTCGGGTCGTGGCAAACACTCTCCTTCGCTGGCCACATTGCGCAAGTATGCCCGTGCCCTTGGCTGTCGTATCGATTTGCGACTGGTAAAAGAAGCAGAGGATACAAAAACACAGGGTCGATCAAGGCGCTCCACCTGACGCGGGAGGACATCGGCCTGATTTCGTTGAGGCTTTACGGTATTTTTTTATCCGTCCGCCGCGCTGGTGAGATCGTTAGACAAGAAAAGTCTGTCCGCAAGCCGCGAGACTTGGAGCAACTTCATGAAGCACATCTGGTTCTTTTGGGTTTTGCTCATAACAACCGCACCTGTTTGGGCCGTTCAGGAAGATCCTCCCGGGAAATCGTTCAAAGAGACCATTAAATGTGAAGACCGTATCCCAAAAGGGCAGAATGGCAAAGCGCTCCCTCCGTGGATCTCTCAGCAAGATGTTGTTAAGAAGCTTCATCCCTCACCGATACTCGACTCCGATGAATCCTTCGAGCGAATTTGTGGAATCCTTGCGCATGAATTGTCCTCCCAGCCCGGAAACACGGCTGTGTTCTTGGTGTACCAGCAGTATTCAAAGAACCGATCGGGCGGGTATATGTCCAGTGACCTTCAAGTGGAGGTTGGAATTGTTTCCCAAGACGAGAAGCCGCGCTGGATTGCGTCAACTTCCGAGCCGATCCAGTTAAAAGATGCCAAAATTTCAGCGCTGGACGCCGCCTCATATCAGGTGACCCCAAAGACGACTGCCTTTGGGATTCGCTGGCAACAGAGTTTCGGGTACGCCGGGGGAGGTGGAGCCAACCAATACTTAGATCTCTTCATCGTGGACAGGGAGGTAGTAAAACCAGTCATGTCAACATTGATCTGGAGTAGTTCGCTCACCGCCGGGGAATGGCATAAGGACGGGACTCGCGATCATTGGGAGCATGGATCCACAACTCCTGCAAAGCTCTCTGTCTTGAAAACTAAAACAGGCGGATATTTCGACTTGCTGAAAAAGCGCGGGAAAAGGCAAGCGATTCTGAAGTGGGATGGAGAGCAATATGTTTTGAAAGGCAAGGACCCTGTCCCGAATGTCAATGTTGAATAATGGCCACAACCCAACGAACTCACGTAATAGGCAATCCCTCATGCACAGGCCTCAACCCCAACCTAATCATCGGGACTGGTCTTCGGGAGACTCTTTCTTTATGCTTCTTTTGACGAGACTTCCCTGGACGTCCCCGAAAAGAATCACGTCCTTGATCGTGCCTTCTACCGGGTAGAGATCTTTGGAAAGCCATCCCTCGATCACGCCTTCTTTCGAATTAATAATGTCCGGGTCGAATTTCAGGTCGATCGCATACTCCTTTCCCTCACCTGCCCTTTCGGATTTCCTCCTGTGCTCTTCTTCTTCCTTTGAGGCCACCTTCACTTCGTAAACGCCGGTTCCCTTTCTCGGGAACGTGGCAACGTTATACGTCTTTCCCCTTTCGACGGTGCCGTATATGCCGCATCGGAAATTATACGCAGCGGTGAGGAAGTCGTCGTAGGTCTTGCCTTCGGGAATCTCCTTCTCCATTGTCTCCATGGTACCATCCCTTCGGCTGCTCCGGTGGACCCATCTTCGCTTCTGATGATCGAATGAATGCAGATTTTTTCTCACCTTGTTCCCGTGCTTCACATATTCGTCAAACGAAAGAGACCTGAGGCGCTTGCCTCCGTCTACTTCCTCCATCAGGGAATAGTAGGTATCGACCCGGTACCGCGCCAGAAAACCAAGGATCCCCAGGGTCTCTCCTTGAAGAGTAGCGATATAAAGGCCCTTCTGCTTCGCGCGATGGAAGCTTAATTTAGCGACGGCAACTCTCTTGATAATCCAGAATGAAATGTCGTAGTCAAGCTCCTCACCGGCGAAGCGCTCCCCGATAGTAGGTCGCTTGGGATCAACTTTCAAGAGATCGGAAGGCTGGGCGGACAATCGAGCGACGCGAAAGGGGAATGAGGAGAGGAGGGGCAGTCCCAGGAGAAACCGCAGAAAATATCTTCGCGTGATCATTGTGCTGTGCGCTTGACCCAGTTGTCTATCTCGTCGGCCAATACCCTGGCCTGAATCGTGTAGAGCTTCTCACCCACCTGAGCATCCCCTTTGGCGGGGTCGCCGAAGTAGCAGTCTGGGCCGTCTGCCTCCTTGAAATCCTTCGCCCCTGCAGCAAACTTCTCCCGAAGATTTGACCAATTGGGAGGAAGGTCCCTGTACTTCGCTCTCACTTCTTCCGGGAATTTCCACAGGAAGAATGACGTCTCTGCTTCTCCCGCGTGAAAATCCAACTCGGGGTGTTCACCTTTCATCAACGGTGCGCACTCGGGGAGCGAGTCGAGGATGGCGTTTGAAACGAGCACGGAAATGGCGAACTCTCTTGCGCCCTCGGCGGCTTCGCGAAGGGCAGCAAGATTCGGCCGCTCGAGGTGATGGCAGTTTATCACCAATCTCTTGAAGCCATGGCGGGCGAACGACCTGGCTATGTCCTGTACCAGCGCGACAATCGTTGCGCGGGAGAGCGTGACCGTCCCGGCGAAGGGCATCGCCGCGTTCGAAATCGTATACGGTATGACCGGTGCGATCGCGACGGTGTAGCCTCTTTCAGAAAGCAGGTCCGCCGCCAGTCTCGTAAGAACGATACCTCCCCGGATGTCCACGCCCAACGGAAGATGGGGACCGTGGGCCTCCAGGGGCCCCATGGGCAGCATTATCAGCGTGTCGTCCCGCGACAGTTTGTCCACTTCTTCAAAGGTCATTTTTTCGAGCTCAAAGACAGGCATCGATTTCACCTTTTTGCCGCTTACCACCTGTCGTCAATCTTTTCGCTTTCCGCCTGCAAGAACCAGTTGTCACAGTATGGACAATGGAGCTTTACATCCCTGTGTCTCAGGTCCCCGAAGTGCACCTCGAACTCCTTCTTGCACTTCGGACACATGATCGTGAAGATTCTAGCCATGAGTCACTCCTCCGGGGTCCTTACACCCGCAATTCTGAGAATTTTCTTCTCACATTCCTGGTTCGGTTATTTTCCGTCTTAGCCTTAACCTTAACCTTGTGTTGCTACCTGTTATCCCTCGTTAGACCCGCCGAGAACCGGTATACGCTCGAAGACTTCCTGCGAAAGAAAATCGTTGAGGCGGGTACGTGCCAGCGCCTCGTCAGGCAGATTGAGCCTTTTGGCAAACGGGCGGTCTACCGGTTTGGTCGCATCGATAATCATCTTGCTGCCTCTGACATCGTGTACAAGAGACGGGTCAAGCATGCTGCTCTTGATGTTCCTGATAATGTCTATGTCATTATCGGGCTGGACACGTGTTGCCACGGCCCACATCACTTCCTGCTCATTGAAGGGATCAATATCCGCGTCGACAACGATCGCATTCTTGACGAAGTCGCAGTGCGCCATGGCCATGAGCGCTGCCTGCTTTGTCTCCCCCTCCACCTTCTTGTCTATCGAGATATAGCAGTTGTACCGGCAGGCGCCCGAAACGGCGAAGTGCACGGCCTTCACCGTGGGGACAATACCCTTTATCGCATTGAAGACACTCCCTTCTTTGGGAATGCCGCCAAGGACCCAGGTATCCCTATGGCCAACAAAGATATCCTGATATATGGCGTTATTCCTGTGAGTGATTGCTTTGACATTGATGACAGGCCTCCAGCGCTGCGGTCCATACGTGCCCGGAAATTCGCCGAATGGCCCTTCAACCGCCCTCTCCTTCGGCGGCATCTCTCCCTCGATAATCAGTTCTGCGTCCGCCGGCACCAGAAATGCTTCTCCCCAAGTCTCGGAGGCGGTCAGTCGCAGAGCTTCATTCATGATCCCGCCGATCAATTCATAATCGTCCACACCAAACGGGGCCACATTCAGGGCACCCAGATAAAAAGCAGGATGATGGCTTACAACAATAGCGACCGGGGTGGGAAGGTTTCTCTCCTCGTTCTTTCGGAGAATTGTCCAGTTATGGCGCGGCGAGAGGTGGATACCCAGCTTCTGGGGCTCCTTGTATTGAGTCCGGTGAAATGAGGCATTGTAGAAACCCTGGTCAGGGTCCCTCATGACCACCGTCATGTCAATATATGGCCCCCCGTCCATTTCGTGGTGGCGCACTATGGGGAGATCTCTCAAGTCGACGTTGTTGCCGCTTCTCACATTTTGCTTGACCGGCGACTCGCTCTTGCTGATGATAACCGGCGTGATCAGCTTGTCTTCGCGCCGAGCGTATTCAAGGCTCAGCCCGAGCTTCCAATCGGCCGGGTCGAGGTCCAGGGCCAGGGCGCATCGCTGTCTGGTCGCATAAATGTTCGTTGCCAGGCGGAAAGCCGATTCTTCCCCGTGCAGGTTGAGCGGCTTCTCAAAAAGGAGAAGGGGAAATTTGCCCGCATTTTCCAGGTGCTGGAGCAAGGCTGTAACCTCGAACTGCGAGGGTTTTACCGGCTCGCTGATCGTCACCAGGTCCTGCGGCAGCGCCTCCCCAACCTGCCGAAGATAAGACTCCATCGTCCTCATCGTGCCAACTCCTTCACCCGTATTATACCAGGTTGCATTCAAAAATAGAGCGAGGCGACCAGGAGGCTAGCGACGGAGGCGTACTATAAGTACGTCGGAGTCGTGCCGACGCAGGCAACGAAGCTATATGAATGAAGGCAACCTGGTATTAGAGCCATTACAGCCTTATTACATCTCACCAGTTATGACATATTTGTCAAGAGAAATATCGCACGGGGCGCGCTCCGGCCCCTGGACTATTCGACCCTGACCGAGGTATCTTATGTCGGGAGCAAGGCGCACGATGAGCACAGGAATGGAAGACCCCCGCAAGCAGCGGGGTGTCTGATACATGGCTGCCTCTTTATAGTGTCATTCCGTGCTTGACACGGAATCTAGTGCTCTTTTCTAGATTCCAGCTAGCGGAGCATCCTGTAAGGATTTCGCCGGATAGCGGAGCATCCTGTAAGGAATGACGACAGACGCGGCAAGCCGCGAGGAATGAACCCGGCAGGATTTAAGGAGGGCTGCAGGTGTATTTAACAGACGCAGAAAAGGGGATACTGGACGGCAAGCGGGGTGAGATCGCTCAAAAATGTATGCAGTTCTTAATGGCCTATGGCGAAGCAGCCGGTGCGGAAAGGTTGGTCAACCTGGATGGAACCGTTGACCTGCATCCCGGACAAATGTGGGTGCCTGATTACATCATCACGCCGGAAGAAATCGAAGCGTTGGCTGCAAGGGGCGAAAGGTTCAAGGTACTGACGTTTGCAAATAAGTCCACGGTCCCGGGGTTTATTTTCGATGGATGGGAAAAGTGCGGTACTCAGCCCAACAGCGATCCGGCGTTTCACAGGAAGTGCCTGGAGCCGCTCAAGCCGTGGATTCAGATGGGCATGGTACCTACCTTCTCTTGTAACAACTACCTGACGGCCTCGTATTGGCCTGCGAAGGGCCAGCATTGTGCATGGGTGGAAAGTTCCGCTATTCCGTGGGTCAACGCCATCCTGGGCGCCAGGAGCAACTTCGATGGATGCTTCCAGACCGCTTATTTAGGCAAGGTCCCAGCGTATGACATGCATCTCGACGAGAATCGCGTTGCGACGATATTGGTGGAATGCGCCTGTGAACTCAAGACCGACATGGACTACGATCTGTTCGGTTGGGCGGTAGGAGAGGCTGTGGGCCTTGAAGTTCCCGCACTTGTCGGCATAGGCAAGCCGACCACGAGCCAGCTCGTTAAAATGAATTCGGCGGTGGCCACCGGCGGGCAGGTGCGCATGTACCATATTCCAGGCATCACGCCCGAAGCACCCACGCTGGACGCCGCTTTCAAAGGACGCGCGCCCAAAAAGAAGATAGTCATAGAGCGGAGCGACTTGAAAAGAGTCTATGAGATGATGACCTATGCCTCCAATGACAATGTCGAATTTGTCTATCTGGGATGTCCCCATTACAACATGGTGGAGGTCCAGAAAGCGGCACGGTTGCTTGATGGCAAGAAATGCAAAACTCCTCTATGGGTTATGACCAATCCCCTGACGTACAAGGCGGCCCAACTGATGGGGCTTGATGTTACTATCGAAAAGGCGGGAGGAACCCTTTTATCCGGCAGCTGTCCCGGATTATTGATGGGCGAGATGCCGCCGAGTGCCGTTATGGCCACGGATGCGGCCAAACAGAATTATTACATCACCGGGATTGTTTACCCTAAGAAGCTTGAAGTCTGGTATGGCACCACGGAAGACTGTATCGAGGCGGCTATCACAGGAAAGTGGAAAGGCGAGTGGAGGTGAGGGATATGGCCGGGGAGACAAAAAAAATTATTCTAAAGGGCAGGAAGGTCATAGGCGGCATAGCGGAAGGCGAAGCGCTGGTATCGAAAACGGCGCTGATGGGTTGGGGTAATGTGAATGTAAAAGGTGGTTTTACCGTGGAGAGGAACCATCCCCTGTACGAGGTGCCGTTCAAAGGTAAAGTGTTGGTTTTCACTGAACCGAGAGGCTCCGGAGGTTTTGCCGGGTATGGCAGGACCAGGCAATTCGGCACCAATCCCGCTGCCTTCCTTTACCGAAAGGGGAACAACCTGACGGTGTTTGCCGCGATGAACATGAAAGTCCCGACCGTGACTGATTTCGATCAGGACCCCACAGCAGTGATTGAAACAGGGGACTATGTCCGGGTCGACGGCGATAACGGGATTGTTGAAGTCTTTAAGAAATAGCGCAAAGCGTCACACCTGGCCCTCTTTCAACTCTATCGTTTCCACGCGGACCCTGGCAGTGCCCTTTCCATAAAAGCCCAGTTTCTTTGCGGCACCGGCGCTGACATCGATGATGCGGTCGCCTGACTTCGGGTTGTAATCGCTCGGGAATGGTCCCCGGTCATTCACCCGCACGATGATCCACCGCTGGTTCTCCAGGTTCGTGACTTTTACATGCGTTGGAAGGGGGAGGTATTTATGGGCCGCTGTCAGCCCGTTCGGGTCGAATGCCTCGCCGTTGGCAGTCATTGCACCATGGTGTTGTCGCACGGTCTCGTAGCCGTACCAGGATGCAATCCCTGTCTCATCGTAATTCGCTGCCTCCTTGACGGACATGGGGTGGTAGGTTTTGCCTTTCACCGTGTAGGAGGCGGTCGTTACCCTGCCCTCGCGGATAGCCTCTTTAGGAGGAAGACCATCTATCGTCTCAATGTCGCGGTTAACAAGAGGCCAGTCGAGAGGCGCCTTTACGACCTTGAAAGTGAATTTGCCAACCTTGTAAAGCAGGTTCGTCGTGCCGGCGGTAAAATTGTAAGCTCCCTGCACCACATAGACGGTGCCCTTGACAGCCTGCTTTGTTACTCTGTAGGGAGCCGTAATTACCGAACAATCCGTCAGAACAAGACAACACAAGGACAGAAGTGTTATTACAAGAAGTCCAATCTTCTGCATGCTATACCGAGCTGCATTCAAGATGGCGACCCAGCCTGCGGCCGGGTACCCCGCGCGACAGCGAGGAAGGCGATAGCACTAGCGAAGCATCCTGTAAGGAAGCATCCTGTAAGGACGCTGGCGTACTCATAAGTACGTCGAGGAGAGCGACGCAGCGACAACGAAGGTATACACTTGAAGGCAGCTCGGTATCATTTGCGCACGACCAGGACCGGGATTTTGGTATCTTTGTGGATCACGCCGAAGCTAACGCTGCCCAGAAGCGCTGCCTTGAGGGCGCTCCTGCCATGAGAGCCGATCACGATAAGGTCAACCTTCGATTTCTCGGCTTCCTTGATGATCGCCTCCACCGGATGGCCGAGTCGTATGACCGTTTTTGAAGGGACACCGTTCTGCTCGCAAAGTTTTACGATCTCGTCCATGTCGGCTTTGGCAGCCTCCTTCAGGTAATCCTCGATCGGCTCGATAAGGTGTTCGGGGTGTGTAACGCTAGGCCGCGACGGGCTCACAAAGCCCGGCATCGATGGGCTTATGAAAGGAGTGCGATCTATGACGCTGAGTACGATGATTGTTGCGCCGGACATCCTGGCAAGTTCTATCGCATACTTTACCGCCTTGTGCGCCGTTTTCGAACCGTCCGTGGGAACCAGAATCTTCGAAATCATTTTGTCCTCCTCTGTCTCTTTTTGCGTTTTGTCAAAAGTCATCTCCCCTTGGGGGAGCATCGTTTTCCTTGCCTTGCCTCTCCCCTTGGGGGAGAGGGTCAGGGTGAGGGGTAAGCAGGACATCCACAACGTACCTGCCAACTGTTTGTTGACGACGAAACTTGAAACCTTCTATCTGCCTGTCTCTGAGATACCTCCATAAATGCCGCTCTGCATCCGTAGAGTGTTTCCTGAGTCTTCTTGCTATACCCGTCAGACCTTTCAACCCTACCCTTTTCCCTCCCCCCTTAGCGGAGCATCCTGTAAGGACAAGGGGGCGGGTTTCCCTCTCTGCGAAATGCAGATTGTCCCGTGACCCGTGACCCTGTCTATATTCTAACCACTTTACCACGGGAAGGAATAAGCGTCAAAGGATTGGGTCGGCCCTGGTCGAGACACTATGCTGCCCGTTATGCTCCATGCTTATGAGTCACAATATAATCATAGACATCATCTATTTGACAAATTCTTTATATGAATATATATTGATCATCCGACCCTGGCAAGACCCCACTCTTCTTAGCGTCTTAAAGCGTGGTTTGTTAGCGTGTCGCTGTGGAGCAGATGCCCATAAAAAAAATAGAGGCTCACACGGAACTACCAGCAACGGCCGGCGGTTCCCAGACCGTCTGCGGCATATGCAGCGGTACGTGCGGCATCAGTCTGACGGTCGAAAATGGCACGGTTGTCGCCATTGAAGGCGATGAGGCACATCCCGTCAGCAAGGGGCATCTTTGTCCGAAAGGACGCGCATTTCCGGAACTCTTGCAGGCTCCCGACCGCCTCAGGCAACCGCTCAGAAAAACGGATCAGGGCGTGTGGGAGACCATTTCCTGGGACCAGGCTCTCGACCAACTCGCCCTTAAGCTCACGGCTATCAAGGCTGTCCATGGCCCAGAGTCCGTAGCGATTCACGTGGGACAGGCCGGCGTGGGAAAAGAGTTTTTTTCCTATGTCGAGCGCTTCTGCAACCTATTCGGCAGCCCAAACTTTTCGACCTCCGGAAGCCACTGCCACGAATCGAAATCGATGGCCAATGTACTGACGTATGGCGCCTTACCCATAGCCGATTACGAGCACAGCAGGTGCATCGTCCTTTGGGGCAAGAATCCCCTCACGTCAACTCCCTCCCTGGTAAGCGAGTTGAAGGAGTCTCGTGCAAGAGGCTCCAGACTGCTGGTGGTCGACCCTCGGGAAACTCCTTTGGCCAGGCAGGCCGACGTTCATCTGCAGTTAAGACCGGGGACCGATGGCGCCCTCGCCCTCGGCCTACTTCACGTCGTGATAAAAGAGGGCCTTTACGACAGGGAATTCGTCCGGAGATGGGTCATAGGGTTTGATAAGCTGGCAGCGCACGTTGCGGCTTATACGCCTCAAAAGGTCGAAGAGATCACCTGGGTGCCGGCGGCCAAGATAAAACTGGCTGCGCGCCTGTATGCAACATCGTCTCCTGCGTGCATTTCGCCAGGGGTGGCGCTCGAACTGCACTCTAACGGCTTTCAGGCCGTCCGTGCCATCGCGATTCTACAGGCGATCACAGGCAACCTTGATGTTTCCGGCGGAGCACTCTTTCTAACGGAAGCTCAGCTCTCCGACATGTGCGTGCCCGGCGCGGAATCGTCAGCGAAACCGGCCATCGGCCAAAACGAATACCCCCTCTTCCATAAGTCGACGGGGCATGCGCAGGCGAATCTTTACACCGAAGCAATCCTTGAGGACAGACCCTACCCGATCAAGGCGCT
>JADGQN010000510.1 GCA_017881765.1 Syntrophobacterales bacterium
ATGCCTGCTCCTTATGTTCACCTCTGGATCATCAGTCACTCACCGACATCAAAGGCTTCGTTCCAGGTTAATGGTTTTGGAGGGGATAAATTGGTTCGCGCTGAAGAAATGTGTCAGTTTGGAATCATTCTCGTCGACCAAGGTGTTTATTTTTCGAACGCCGAGTGCTCTCACGTGATCCATAAATTCATTAATCAACTGTTCACCGATACCTTTGTGCTGGTAATCGGGATCAACGCCGATAGTATCCAGGGTCGCTTTTTCATGGGTGATACCGTATTCTCCTATATAGAGTTCACCTATTACGAAGCCTACCACCGTTCCATCTTTTTCCTCTGCCACAAGCGACGTGGGCAAATGATCCGGGGATTGTACAGCTGTTTCAAACTTCAGTTTGTAGTACTCCGACCGAGAAACCTTGAGTACTTTCTCGTCAATCCGAACAACAGCGTCAAAATCGTCGACCTTCATGAGTCTGATTGTAATGGTGCTCTTGTTCATGGGACACCCCTCTCTTCAAGATCATATTTTTGAGAGCTGCTCTCCGCCACAGGCGAGGATGGTCTGTACAAAGTCATCGCTCCCCGGAATGCGCTCATCGCCGGTCACTGTACGCATTATTGCACAAGTTCAAGATTTCATCAACTGAGTATTTTAGGGAAGTTACTATCTGCCATGCAGCGTCGATACAGACTCAGAAAATAAAATTGCTTTCCCTCTCTCTGCCTCATATATGATCCACTTGACCGACGGAGGGACGAAGCCCGCGGAGAGACAGTCTCAGATAATTTCAATTAACCTGCATGGCAGTGGTGCCTCGCTCCAAGGCGCCCAGCCTCCTCTACCGCGTCGAGGGCTTCGAGGGAGAACGCAATGTTCCCCCTATCTTTCTCTTTGGATGCTCCTGGAACAACTTTCGGGGAGTGGGTAACCCTGCCCTTTCCGTATAATTCCTGATGTTCCAGTTTGTCTACTTCACAATTACTTCACAACAAAAAGCATTCTTTCCTGCAAGGCCCCCCATAAGACCTCAGCACGCGCACCCACCCAGGGGATCGTGGTAGTCCACGCATATGGATACCCTCGCCTGAGTTCCCACCATGCGCCGCACTGACGCCGTAGCCTAAAGCACGTTCAACGCGTCATATATCCGCATCTGCACCACATACACACGGCGTCTGCCTTATCTCTGCCGATCCGGCAGCCGATAAAAAGAAAAAGGGGGCGAACAGTGACGCAAATAAATTACCGGACGATCAGGGGTGGGATGCGATTGTTCCAGGAAGTATTGCAGACACGTTATGGTTATTCGCGTGTAGCAAGGTCAATAAGAGTAAAAAGCTGCAAGAGAAGCACGGTGGGCAGTGAGCTAACGAAGACTCTTTTTGGGTTGTGCATTGAAGCTATCCTGGGAGTTCGGAAGAATACTGCAAGAAAAATGACCAGAGAAACGCAGAGCCGATGGCATATAAGAAGTCGTCTCAGGGGAATGGAGAAGGCTCTCCATAATCGCTGGCACGCAAGGTCTTCGGCGTATCGGGTGAGGTTCTGTTTACTCGACTCCATTCGGAATATGGCAGACATAACCGCACCCACAAGAGAGAAGGTGTGAAATAATCGGCCCGTGCCGTTTCCCGTCATTCCGGCGAAAGCCGGAATCCAGTGAATTCAGGCAAGTACGAACAGCCTGGACCCCGGTTTTCACCGGGGTGACGACTAGAATGGGATTTTTTCACACCTTCAGAGGTGCAAGGAGGAAGGCTAGCCCTGTAAACACTGCAAAGAGAATGTGTCTCATCGATGGTTGCCTTCCCGAGGAACGATGTTTAGGCCGGGGCTGTCGTCAACAACCCGCGACGTGTGATTCCAAAGCCAATAAGGGCGACTATTCAGAATAAAGAGTAGTATTTGTTCTCTCTCTTCAACCCTCCCGTTAGACGAATAGGAAACCTTTTTACCGGTAATCGGCAGAACGAAGGTTTCCGCATGTGAGCTTCTGAACTCGTGAAGAGGAACGACGTAGAAGCCTGCTTCACCTTGGAAAATGAAAAAATCACCAACCTCTATCCAACGGGGCGCAAAAAATTGACCGAACATTATCGTGAATACTACGACAATCACGAGACCTAAACGATTATTCATGTTCGCCGCGCCTATTGCTTTGCAAGCTGACGCTCGCCCGCTTGGATGGCCTGCTCCATCGCCTCAACCGTCTTATTGTAACATGCTATGACTGATTTAGGCTGTTCAAGGCCTTTAATCTTCGTTTCAAACCATTTTCGGACCTTTTCTTCGGCGCCCCGCCGATTTTGTCCGCTAAGTTCGAGGAGTTCTGCTGGCATCAAGTCACGGCATTTTTCGTCAACACGCCCGGCTAAGCAATTAACTAAATTATCGACCTCTTGCAGATACTATTGACTTATAACGAGATATTGAGAGAACAAGATACCAACTTTTGATTCTGGAGGGAAGTAAGAAATCAAAGGCTGTACCACTGAAATCTGCTTAAGTCTTCTAGCCGCCTGGTCCACTTGCATTGTTCGGTATGTAACGCTCGTAAAATTCTCATCCTTTGTAAATGCGCCGGTGGCACCCAAGTAGTTTACTGTTCCGCCCGCCATTAGAATGATTCCATGAAGAACGTGAAACTCCTTGGCGCACTCGCTCATGGTCTTAATATTTGAAGTAGTCTTGTCGATTTCCCTTTGTCTCTCGACCTCTATTTTTCGATATTGCCTGTCCTCTTGAACTTCCGCGCTCCTGAAGTCATGCGCGAGCTTAGCGTTGGTCACTGCCCCAATATAGCTAATTATTACGACCAAAATGGCAGATAAAGTGGCGGTACCTATACCTATCAACACCGGCTGTAACCAGCCGGGGGGTGTTTTTTTGATACTGTCTCGCTG
Organism: Syntrophobacterales bacterium; assembly: GCA_017881765.1. GTDB lineage: Bacteria > Desulfobacterota > Syntrophorhabdia > Syntrophorhabdales > WCHB1-27 > JADGQN01. The sequence continues at coordinate 2,907 of JADGQN010000510.1, forward strand.
TACTGTATCAACGGATTCTCCTGTCCGTTTTTCTTTCTCCGCAGCGCCGTCTTCGATTTCATCCATATTTACTCCTTTCCCGCCACGCGGAGAGAACCGAGAGTCACGCAAAGCTGGTGGGCTTATAGTAAGAGTTTAGCGTAAAACAGCACGATGTCAAGCATATAGACGACGTCCTAAAACTCACAGCTAACTTACCT
>JADGQN010000136.1 GCA_017881765.1 Syntrophobacterales bacterium
CCCCCCTTCCCAAAGAGAAGAGGGGAGCGAAGTATCGAAGATCCCGCAGCCTTAACCTTGTGAGGCCTTAGCTCTTACCCTTTCCGCTTCTTATCAAACGCGGCGATCTCTTCCATGGTTTTCAGGATCGTCCGCGCGTTGTCGTACACCGGGGTGTCGACCATCTTGCCCTTAAAGGAGACAGCCGCCATCCCTTTGGCGATGCCCTCCTTCTCGAAGACTTCCACAACGCCTTTCGCCCATTCCGCATCCTCGGCGGATGGCGAATAGATCCTGTTGGATGGCTCTATCTGGCTGGGATGGATCAGCATCCTCCCTTCGTAGCCCATCTGCCGGCCCTCGCGGGTGCTCTTCTCGTAGCCCTCGACGTCCTGGAACGCTACGTAGGGGCAGTCGATGGCGATGCAACCGGCTGCGCGCGCCGCAACGGCGACGTGGCTGCGGGCGTAGAACTGCTCCACACCCTCGCTCGTGAGCTTGACCCGCATGTCCTTCGTATAGTCGACTGCGCCGAAGATAAGCGAGTTTACCCGCTTGCTTGCGGTGGCGGAAGGATAGGCGTTTATGACGCCCTTGGCTGTCTCACAGAGGATCTGAATAGCGACGCTTCCAATGGGCATTCCACGCCTGCGCTCCAACTCATCGAGCTTCCAGTCCAGGCGCTTCACGTCGTCCGGATGACCGCACTTTGCGAGGCATATGCCGGAGAGCCCCGGATAGACCACGGCTTCAAGATCGTCGTTGGTCATGAGGGTTTCCCAGTTGTTGACCCGCACGTAGACGGTCGAGCCGCCCGATCCCGTGAGCTTCAAGTTGTCGCGGGTCATCTCCCGGGCCTTTGCCTTTTCGGCCGGGGGCACTGAGTCCTCCAGGTCGAGGGTGATGATGTCGGCCGGTAGGCTCGGCGACTTCTGGATGAAGCTCTCATTGTTTCCCGGAACGTAAAACACAGATCTCATTACAGGCATGTTCGTACCTCCTATGTAGGATTCTATTAAGCTTCTATTAATGGGGCTCGCGTCGCCCCCTCCACCGGCTAAGCCGCCGGAGTCTCCCCCTCTCGCTCGCCGTGCTCGCTAGATAGAATCCCATGGGCTCACCCATGTGATTCTATTAACCTCTTGATGGTCGGGGCGATCTGATCCGGCCGATCCACCACGTGAACACCTGCTTCTTTGAGTGATTCTATTTTACTTTTCGCTGAACCATGCCCTCTTTCGATGATGCTGCTCGCATGGGAAAAACGCATACCTTCCGGCGCCCACGCCCCGGCGACAAAGATCACGAGCGGCTTGGTAAACTCCTTCCTTCGCACGCAGTCGGCCGCCTCCTCTTCGTGGGGACCGCCGATCTCGCCGAAGACAGCCACTCCCTTCGTGTCGGGGTCCTTCTCGAACAGGGGCAGGATCTCAGCCATGGATGTGCCCGTCACCGGCTCCGTTCCTACGGGGATCACGGTAGTCATACCGAGTCCAGCCAGCTTGAGTGCCCAGGGGACCGTGGCAGACTGGCCGCCGCTTCTGGAGATGACACCGACGGACCCAGGCACAAACACCCTTCTCGCAAACTCGGGGGTGCCGCCGAGCCAGCCGGCAGCCGCTATCCCGGGGCTGATGATGCCGATGGAGCCCGGACCCAAAAGCTGCACACCCTTCTGCTTCGTATAAGCCACCATCTCGAGGATGTCATAGAGCGGCACACGTTCGACCGGGCTTACGATAAATTTGATTCCTGAGTCAACCGCTTCAAATACGGCATCTTTGAGGCCCGGTCCCGGGACAAAGGTGACACTCGCATCTATGGGTCCCTTCACCTTCACCGCTTCAGCCACAGTGTTAAAGACGGGGATACCGGAAACTTCCTCACCGCCCCTGCCTGGCGTGACCCCGGCGACGACCTTTGTGCCGTAGCCTTTCATGAAAGCAGCCCGCGCAGAGCCTTCCCTCCCGGTAATTCCTTGCACCAAGACTGTTGTATCTTTCGTCAGTAGAATCGCCATATCATCACCTCACGAGTTTCTCTGGTTTGTCTCGTTCTTTTCGTTTCTCTCGTTAACAAGAAAAACCAGATAAACTAAAGAAACCAGAGAAACGCTTATTGTCATTACACGACTCCATGTTTCTTTCTGTACTCATCTAGACCGGGGGTCGGTGCTTCGATAGTAATCGCGCTATTGCCCCGGAACCAGCACTCATACTCGCAGGCGAGGCACTCCGTGCCCCGCTGTTTCCCGAATTCCGCATCTCCCCCCAGGGCGGGCTTGCCATCTTTCAGCACCAGGATGCCCCGAGCGAATTTCTTGCAAGCGTCCACGCAGACATGCGTTTTGCAGCCAAGGCATTTTTCTTCATCGATAATGACCTTGATGGTTTTTTCTTCAAAGTGCATGGTCTACGCCTCCTTTATCCCGCGTTCCTTCCGGTATTCCATTATCAGGGCCCTCACGCGTTTCGCCAGGAATTCCGTTTCATAGACTTTGTCGCCCCCGTATATCTCAATCCGTCCCGGCAGCCCCTTCGTCCCTTCGTGCAGGATCTTCAGGGACTCCTCCTCTGTATTGCCACAGAGCAAAAGCACACACGGGAACCCGGGTCTTTTCGGCATTTCCTCGCGCAGGGCCTTTACGATGCCATGGGCATGGTGCCACTGCTCCTGGTTTGCGTACATGAAGCCCCCGAGGAAATAGGCTTCGATGCCGGGCTGTGAGAAGATCACTTTCGCCGCCCGGTACACTTTCGCTGCCGTCGGGTTGCCGCTGGTATCGGCATAGTTGGCAATCTTCAGTCCCTCACGATTGAGGGCATCCACTCCCAGGATAGCCCCTCCGCCGCCGAGACCGTGGTAGCCCACGTAATTCAGCCCTTTGATCTCCTGGGTCATCTGGGCAATATAACAGGTCCCTCTGAGGTCTCCCTCCTCAATCCACCACGCGATTTTGTCCAGCTCTGTCGGAGGTGTGGGCGCCTCACGGGCCACTTCAATGCCAAATTCGGGATGGCGAAAAACCGAGGAATCGTCGATAGCGATGCGGCAGTCCCCGGCGATTATCTTGCCGTCCTTGGTCAGAACGAGAGGATTGATCTCGGCGATCCGGCAGTGGTAGTTCTTAAAGGTTTGATACAGGCCCATGATGGCCTGACCGATGGCCGGCAGAACCTTGGTCGGCACCTTGAGCTGGACAGCCAGATTGAGCGCATCGTAAAGGCGGAAGCCGCGGAGGACATCCACGTTCATCTGGGCAATCTTGTCCTGAGGAACTGCCTCGATATCCATGCCGCCTTCGGTGCTGAACATAATAACCGGGCACCGGGCTTTCATGGAGGGATCGATGATCACGCCCACGTAGTATTCCTTCTCGATATCGAGCTTCTCTTCCACCAGTACCTTTTCCACTTTCAGCGCCTTTATTTCCGATCCCAGGAGGCTTTCGGCGACCGATTGTGCGTCCAGAGGATGCTCGGCAAACTTGATGCCTCCCGCTTTTCCCCGTCCCCCTGCCCAGATCTGGACTTTGACCGCGACCGGCTTCCCTATCTTCTCCGCGATCTTGGCGGCCTCTTGAGGGGTAGCGGCTACTTCACCCCTGGGGATCGCCACCTTTGCTTCTTTAAGTATCTGTTTCCCCTGGTACTCGTACAATCGAGCCATGCTCGCCTCCTTAATGCTACTCTTCTTCCCGGCCTCTTCTGCTGGAAAAAGTAAGAATTATCGTTTTCTTCGTTTCTAAGGACGTTCCCACGAAAGGATTGAGCACCTCCTTTCGGGACTTTGATGTTGCTGATGCACTGACTATTGTAACGAATATTTTAGACTTGTCAAATACTTTGTCTTTGAGGAAGGCAAAAGATTTCAGTTGACAGGTTAAAACAGTTGGAGAAGAATAGGAACAGTGCGAATCGAAATCGGCTTTATGCCATATTAAGGAGGAGGAGAAATGAGGCGGATTTCTATGGTGTTACCAGGGCTAACCTTTTTTGCTCTTGGCTTCCTGCGGGCCACTAACGGATTTGCCGCGGAGATGTACCATCAGAACTACAATCCTGCAGGCAACGTTTTCCTTTCCACCCTCTTAGCTGCGATCCCGATTATGACCCTCTTGTACTTCATTGCCCTGCACCCGCACAGGGACAAGCTCGGTCACCGCCACCTCGGCATCAGCGCGCCGTATGCGGCCTTCTACGGCGTCATAGCTGCCTTCGTGATCTCTTGCGTGGTATTCGGCATGCCCTTCGCGGGTGCAGTGTCGGCATTCGCCTATGGTTCGCTTTCGGGCTTCCTTGGGATCATCTGGATCGTGCTTGCGGCCATGTTCCTTTACACCATGACGGTGACCACCGGCAAGTTTGAGATCGTCAAGGAGTCGATCGTCCATATCTCCTTCGATAGGCGCTTACAGGTGCTGTTGATCGCCTTCTCCTTCGGGGCCATCATCGAGGGGACCTCGGGCTTCGGGACCCCCGTAGCCATTGCCGGCGCGGTCATGGTGGGCTTGGGCTTCTCGCCTTTTGACGCAGCCGTGCTTAACCTGCTGGCCAACACCGCCCCCGTGGCTTGGGGCGCGATCGGTACTCCCATCGTGACGCTCGCTCAGGTCAGCGGGCTCGACGAGGTAACCCTCTCCGCGATGGCCGGCCGCCAGCTCCCCTTTGTCTCGATCCTGATCCCCTTTTGGCTGGTCACGACCTTTGTGTTTATGCAGGGAGGGAAGTGGAGAGACGCCTGGGAGGTGTGGCCGGCGACGCTCTGTTCGGGTTTGTCGTTCGCCCTCATGCAGTTTTTTGCGTCACAAACGAACGCGTTCCACCTGATGACCGATGTGGTCTCTGGTGTTTTCTCCGTAATCTGCACGGCCCTTTTTCTGCGCTTCGTCTGGCACCCGAAGTCGCGCTTCCTGCTCAAGTCAGAGCGCGCCGCGGCTGGTGGAGCAGTGGAAGTGCCGATCAAAATAGAAGAATGGAAGTACCCTTACAGCTTGGGCCAGACGGTTTATGCCTGGATACCCTGGGCGATCCTGATCTGCTGCTGCGCCCTCTGGGGCATGCCTGCCTGGAAGGGCTACCTGAACAACCTCTTCGTGGCCATCAAGATCAAGACCACCTTGCTCGGCTCGGCCTTCGGCGGAACCCTCTCTTTACCCGTCTGGGACATGCCGGCGCTCCACAACCTGGTGCAGCGCGTCCCGCCTGTTCTGCCGTTGGGCGCTAAACCCGAGGGCGCCAGATTTGCCATCAACTGGCTCTCTGCCGCGGGGACTGGCGTCTTTGTTGCTGCGCTTCTGACGGGCCTCGTACTGAAGCTGAACGCCCGCCAATGGGGCGAAGCGACTATACGCACCTTGCGGCGCATGAAGATCCCTGTCCTGGTCATCGGCCAGGTGCTTGGACTCGGTGCCCTGACACGCTACTCCGGCACTGACGCGGTCCTCGGTCTGGCCTTCACCAGCGCAGGCGCACTCTATCCTTTCTTCTCTGCCTACCTGGGATGGCTGGGTGTCTTCCTCACAGGCTCTGACACGGCTTCGAATGCTCTTTTCGGCAGCCTGCAGCGGATCACGGCACAACAGTTACATTTGAATGAAATCCTGATCGTGGCCACCAACTCGACAGGCGGTGTTATGGGGAAAATGATCGATGCTCAGTCGATCATGGTTGCCTGTGCAGCCTGTTACGATGATCCGCACGAGCGGTCCCACGCGCTGGGACCGATCTTCCGCAAGGTCTTCTGGCACTCCATCGCGCTGGCAGCGGTCATAGGCATAATCGTCATGCTTCAGGCCTACGTCTTCCCGTGGATGATCCCGGTACCACCGCCGAAATAGAGAGGGCCGGGTTCTAATACCGGAAGGGGGCGCTGAAGGCCCCCTTCCGGGGCAGTATTCACGGGTGTAGACTGCACACTGAACCGGACAGCTAAACCGGGGGTGCCGATGAAAATTACGTTAAAATATTCTACGGAAGGTGTCCCGATAGAGATTGAGGCTACACCCGGTTTTGTGGGCGTGCTTGAGCCATCGGAGCCTGCCCCTGTTCAGAATCCTTTAGCCGCCATTGCGGAAAGCCTCCGCCAGCCCATCGAGTCGCGACCGCTGAGGGAGATAAGCAGAGGAAGGAAGAATGCGTGTGTCGTGATCAGCGATATTACACGCCCAGCGCCCAATCGGCTGATCCTTCCTCCGATCCTTGAGGTCGTTGAAACCGCTGGAATACCACGTTCCGCTGTGACTATCCTCGTTGCAACAGGCATACACCGGCCCTCTACCGAGGAAGAACATGTCCGGCTTGTAGGACCGGAGATTGCGGGCGCCTACAGGATTATGGACCACCTTTCAAAGAAAAGTGAAGATATGGTGGAGGTGGGCAAAATTGCCGGTGAGGTTCCCGCCCTGGTGAATCGGCTTTACGTTGAGGCCGACCTGAAAATCCTGACAGGTTTTATCGAGCCTCACATGTGGGCCGGCTATTCCGGTGGGCGAAAATCGATTCTTCCGGGTATCTCTTCCGTCGAGACCCTGCAGTTCATGCATGGCCCTGAAATGATCGCACATCCGATGACGGAATATGGGCAACTGGAGGGGAATCTTTTTCATGAGGCGGGCCTTCGGGTCATGGAAAAGGCGGGAGCCGATTTTGTGGTCAACGTGACGCTCAACAAGAAACGGGAGGTTACCGGAATTTTTTCGGGCCATCCTGTAAAAGCCCATCTGGAAGGCTGCGCGTTTCTTGCCAAACATTGTGTGCGCGAGCTCGATGCACCCCTTGATTTCATTGTTACCACCAATGCCGGCGCGCCCCTCGACTGCAATCTTTACCAGAGCGTTAAAGGCATGACCGGGGCTGCCACGGTTGTGAAGCCGAAGGGGGACATTCTCATCGCCACCCGTTGCGCCGAGGGTGCGGGCAGTCCGGAATACAAGGAAGTCCTTGAAATGGTGGATTCCCCCAGCTCCTTTGTCTGTCGGATCCTGCAGAAAGAATTTTTTATTCCGGACCAGTGGTGCGCTCAGGAAATGTATCAGGTTTTGATGGAGAAGGATGTCTGGATCTATACAGAGGGGTTTTCTTCCGAAGAGCTGAGGAGATATCACCTGCGTCCCGTGGACTCTGTCGAAGGATGCATACGCGGTCTTCTTGAAAAGCACGGGACGAATGCGCGTTGGGCTGTAGTGCCGGACGGTCCGATGGTGATCCTGAAGCTGAAAGAGAAATGAGGGTTCTAGGGTCCGAGGGTTCAAGGGTAGACCTATTTGGAATTTGAGGCTTCCTTAAGGGATGCTTCGCTATGGAATTTGGAGCTTGGACTTTTTGAGGGGTGATGCATGAAAGAAAAAATAGAGCAGCTCATCGCGCAGAGCCGGGAATTCCTCAAGGAGGAACAGATCGTCACAGACAAAGAAGGGATGTCTCATTACTGCTATGACGCGACGGAGATGCGGTTCATGCCTGACGTCGTATTTCTGCCGTACTCGACGGAAGAAGTATCAAAGATCATGAAACTGGCCTACAGCCACGACATACCCCTGACCCCGCAGGGGGGCAGAACAGGCCTCTCGGGCGGCGCCTTGCCTGTCGACGGGGGAGTGATTCTCTCCCTCCTCAGAATGAACAAGATATTGGAGATCGACGAAAAGAATATGCAGGTCGTCATCGAGCCGGGTGTTGTCTCGGCAGATCTGCAAGAGACACTGAAAAAGTACAACCTTTTCTTCCCTCCGGACCCATCGAGCACGATAGAGAGCACGTTGGGCGGCAATGTGGCGGAGAATGCGGGATACACGAGGGCTGTGAAATACGGTGTCACCAGAGACTACATCATAGGATTGGAGGCTGTCCTGCCGAATGGCGATGTGATCAACGTGGGCGGCAGAACGGTAAAAAACGTCACCGGGTATGATCTCGTTGCCCTTCTTATCGGATCCGAGGGTACCCTTGCCGTTGTGACCAAGATCATTGCAAAGCTGCTCCCGAAACCGGTCCTTCGCCGGACGTGTATCTTCTACCTGGACGACCTTGTTGCGGCAGCGGACCTGGTGGTCTCGGTCTTCGGCAGCGGCATCATCCCCTGTGCCATCGAATTCATGGACAACACAAGTATCAATTGCGTCGCGGATTACCTGTCAGCCGAATTGCGCAGGGATGCGGCCGCGATGGTCCTGATAGAGGTGGACGGGAGCAATCAGTCCGCCGTGGACGAAGAGGTCAGACTGGTGATGGAGACGGCCGGCAAAGCGAAGGGCGTGACCGAGTCGAAACTGGCCGCGAGCGATGAGGAGGCGGATCGCCTGTGGCGGATACGAAGGGAAACCCTCCCCGCTTTAAAAGCTTTGGGGAAAGACCATCTGGAAGCGGATGTGGTGGTGCCCCGCTACCAACTTCCCTTGCTCGCCCGGTCAATACAGGAGAGCGGCGTTGGCAAAAAAGTGAACATAGCGACGTACGGTCATTCAGGGGATGGCAATCTCCACGTGACGATCCAGTACCGGAAGAGGAATTTTGCGGAGACGGAGGAGGCCTATGAGTTATTGGGGGACATATACAGAAGAACTATAGCGATGGGTGGAAAACTGACGGGTGAACATGGGGTGGGGCTCACGGCAAAGAACTACATGTCCATCCAGATGGGCCCGACCGAAATAGCCCTCATGAAACGCATCAAACAGGCCTTCGATCCTAAGGGCCTGCTCAATCCCAAAAAGATATTTCCTGATGAAGGACAAGAAGAAACGGCATGACTCTACCAGACCTACTGCTTGACATCCGGGTTGGTTGTTCCATACAGTTTGGGAGAAGGAAGGTGTGCGTACCATCCGGAAGGTGGCTGATTTAACTACGGGGAACATAGGGAGGAAGGGAACATGAGAAAGGGATTGCAGAAAGACGTGATCAAGAAGCTGGAGGATATCGTCGGCGAGAATCATGTCCTGAAAACTGACGACGTGCTCGAAAAATACAGCAAGGATGAAACCATAGGGCTGCAGGCATGGCCCGATGCAGCAGTGCGGGTACGTTCTGCCGATGAGGTTTCCAGGGTCTTGCGCCTGGCAAATGAATATTCGATACCTGTTACCCCCAGGGGTCTGGGCACTTCCTTAAGCGGAGGGTCTGTTCCCATTAATGGAGGGATTGTCCTTTCCATGGAACGGATGGACCAGCTTCTTGAAATCGATCAGGAGAACTTGATGGCAGTGACCGAACCGGGCATCATCACCGCGGAGCTCCATCGGCTCGTTGAAGAGCAGGGCTGCTTCTACCCGCCGGACCCGGCAAGCAAGGACAGCTGCAGCATTGGCGGAAATGTAGCAGAGGGATCAGGCGGACCTCGAGCCGTCCGCTACGGAACCACCAAAGATTATGTTTGTGGGCTGGAGGCGGTCTTGCCCAGTGGAGAGATGATGACCATTGGCGGAAAGGTGGTGAAGGATGTTACCGGGTATAACCTTGCACAGCTCCTGGTCGGTTCGGAGGGCACCCTGGCCGTTGTGACCAGGATCATTCTCCGGCTCATTCCGAAGCCGAAGATGAAAGTAGATCTGCTCGCGCCTTTCAACTCTCTGGGATCCGCAGCCGAAGCGGTTTCTGCTATCATCGGGGAGAAGATCGTCCCCACGGCCATCGAATTTATGGATAATCCTGCGATTCGACTTGCAGAGAGATACCTGAATAAAAAGGTCGTCTTCAATACTGCCGCAGCTCATCTCTTGGTCCAGCTTGACGGAAATCGGCAGGAGGATTTCGAGCACTCCATGGATATGGTGGAACAAATTTTCGTGAAATATGGCGCCTGGGATCTTCTGGTTGCAAAAGAACCGGAAGCACAGAACAGATTGTGGGAAGCGAGGAAATGCATCTTTGAGGCGGCCAATAAGATGGGGGTGATCTATGAGACGATGGATGTTGTGGCACCGCGGTGCTGCGTGGCGGACCTGGTGAAGAGTGCCGAAGAGATAGCCGAGCAATTTCGCCTGGACCCGATGTGCGTAGGACATGCGGGGGATGGAAACGTCCACGTTCTCTACTTCAAGAAGGATGACATGGACAAAGAGGAATGGGATAGAGCGCTTCCCAAGGCCAGCAAACTTCTCTACGAGAAGACCCTTGGGATGGGCGGAAAGATCACGGCCGAACATGGCATAGGGCTCACCAGAAAAAAATATCTGAAAATGGATTATACTGAAAGACAGATCGATCTTTTGAGGGGCATTAAAAAAACCTTCGACCCGAAGGGCATATTGAACCCGGGCAAGATTTTCGACGCATAATTCTATCGTCGACCATTGTCCGAATTAGTCGCCTCGATTTTACGTTAACAAGAAAGATGCGGAATAACGCTGAAGCCGCTGCTTTCCCGGGACAACGCGCCATGGCTTCAGCGTTCTATTGTACGCCAAACG
>JADGQN010000511.1 GCA_017881765.1 Syntrophobacterales bacterium
GCCTTCACCTGCTTCGACCACAGGGTCAAACTCCCGATCACCTCGCCCCGGGCGATCAACGGTACGGAAAGTCTCGAACGCAGGCCCGCTTGAAAAGAGAGAACGAGGCCGGGGAATCGATTCTGCACCTCCCCAATGGACTCCGGTTGAAAGAGTATCGGCGCCCCGGTGCGCATCATCTGCTCGGTGACGGACCCCGTGGTCGGGAAGACAACCCCCTTCCTTCTGCCCGCCACTTCCATGCCCGCCGTATAAGCTGTGGTGAGTGTGCCTTCCTGTTGGTTGACAAGGTTGAGCAGAATCCGGTCGAAAGGAATTAGCTTGCGCACCTCTTCAGCAAAGCGTTCGTACACCTCTTCGATATCCAAGCTCGAGCTGATGATGCGCCCGATCTCGGCGATGACACCCGCCTCCTGGGCCAGCCGCAGGGCTGCCTTCTCACTCCGCTTCAGCGCCTCTTCTGCCCGTCTTCTCTCAGTCACGTGCTTGTCGACACCGCATTAAGGGTATGCCACCATGGATCCAGTGGTCTGTTAGATGGATCCGGCCACACTTGTAACAATCATCGGCATAGACGGGTTCCTCTATCATCTCTAGCTTGATGTTCCAGTTCACCCCTATGCTGTCGCAGAAGGCACCTCGTAGGATGAGACTCATAGTAAGCACTCTTTACTCATCAGATAACGCCGACAGAGAGAACTGTCAAGGGAGGTGCTTTCCGGGCGAACCGGTTAGCGCTTTTCAGCGGTGTGCGGCCGATCTCTTGTTGACGAGTAGAGTAGACCACGGGCGCCGTGTGATCTCTCAATCGCTGGTCTCCCGTGGGCCGGGTAGACCCAGCAGTTGCCTGCCAGGCCCCCCACATCCCCGGACGTGCCCAATTCGGGCATCCGGTTCTTCGGTAGCTAGAGCGTCACACTCTGGCGCATGATAGTTGTTACCCCGCAGGCTCAGCATGTAGCATGGTATATCCTGGGCTTGGGAAGCGGAAACATCCGCCGGAGCCGGTCGAACTTGTCCCATGATATGGGATGCTTATTGCCCCGTCGACTCAGCCAGTACCGCCATGCCTTTTGCACGTGATCTTTCACTACCTCCAGCGGCCTGGCATTACTCCTAATGCCGTAGTATTGGTAGTGACCGCGCAGCTTCAGGCAGAGTGTTCTGTACTGTTCCCGCAGGTTTTCATGCCGGTGGTTCCGGCACCATTGCCAGAGCGACTTCATCGCACGACGAAGCCGCTTCTGGGCCGTCTTCCGCTTAATAACCCAAAACCCTTGGCGCGATTTCGCCCAGAAGTGAGTAAAGCCGAGAAAATCAAAGGTGCCATTCTCGTTGTCCGTCTCCTTGCGGAAAGACGGCCTTTGGAAGCGAATCAGCGCCGTCTTCTCCGGGTGTATGGTCAGCTTAAAGAGATTGAACCGTTTTGGCAGCGCTGCCAACACCCGCCGGGCCTCGTCCTCCCGCTCGCAACCGATGAGAAAATCATCGGCAAAACGGATCAGGAAGCTTCGGCCCTGCAACCTTGGTTTGACGTCCCGCACGTACCACCGGTCCAGCACGTGGTGGAGGAAGCTGTTACTGATGACGGGTGAAATCACCCCGCCTTGAGGAGTCCCCCTTTCCGGATGGATCAGGGTTTCCTCCTCCATCACCCCCGCATTGAGCCACTTGCCGATGAGCCGGATGAGCGCACCGTCGTTCACCCTCCTCTTGATGATCTTGAGGAGGAGGTTCCAATCAAGGCTGCCGAAAAAGTTTGCCACATCCGTATCCACCATCCAGGCGACGCCAATCTCCCTGCACCGCTCGCGTAACTCTGCGAGTGCCTGGTGCTGGCTATGGCCCTCCCGAAATCCATGGGAGAAGTCTTCGAAATCCTGCTCATAGACTGCCCCAGGATCATGGCCACCGCCCGTTGAGCGATCTTGTCCTCGAACCCGGGCATCTCGATCGGCCTTTTCCCTCCGTCATCCTTGTCCCGCCACACACGCTTAACCGGAGGCGCTTTATAACGCCCGGTGCGCAGCCGCTCGTGGAGGTTCCGAGTTACGCACTTTTAGAAACGTGGAGGAACTATGGGGGATATTGAACCGTCACCGAAGGAAGAAACCCAGGGTGGGGGGTAACAATGACGTGCCGGGTAAAGACCTACCCGGAGGCACCAAAACAACGGCACGCTAGGGGAGGCACAGACCATGAAAAAGTATGCAGCAGAATTTATCGGAACGTTCAGTCTCGTCCTTTTCGGGCGCGGTTCTGCAGTGATCGCAGGAACATCACGTGTCGGACCGAGCGGAATAGAGTTGTTAGGGATTGCAATCGCCTTTGGCTTCGCGGTTGTAGCGATGGCCTATGCCATCGGCGGGGTCTCGGGTTGTCACATCAATCCGGCTGTCACCATCGGGGTTCTTACCGCGGGGAAAATGACGGGGAAGGATGCCATCGGGTATATCAAAGCCCAGTGCCTCGGGGCAATTCTTGGCGCCGCCATCCTTTACCTGATCGCGTCGGGCCGCCCGGGGTTTACCATGCCGGAATGGGGACTCGGCGCCAACGGATGGGGTGAAGGATACCTTGGAAATTACAATATCCTCAGCGCTTTTGTGATTGAGGCCGTCATGACCTTCCTTTTCATCTTCGTGATCTTGGGAACGACCTCAAAATTCGGGAATAGCGCCATGGCCGGACTAGCCATCGGCGTCACCCTGATGCTGATCCACCTCGTGATCATCCCGGTAACCGGAACTTCCGTCAATCCTGCACGCAGCCTCGGCCTTGCCCTTTTGTCCGGCGGCAAACCCCTCGCCCAGCTCTGGCTCTTTTTCATCGCACCCATTTTAGGCGCAATCATAGCAGCCCTGGTAGGGAAATTCGGGTTTGATAAGGAATAGAATACATTTTAAGATACCAGACGCCTTTTTTATTTATAAAAGATAACATAAGTAATGCAACACACGGCCACCACGCAGATCCCGCCACCACAGGATAGAACGGTGGGGTCTCCTTTGCATTGCTTTTGCGGTCTTCAATAAAACCTTACTTATGCTTGCTTTCTATCGGTAATTCTCATTTCTGAAGAGTAGCTTGGAGCAAACATTAG
>JADGQN010000512.1 GCA_017881765.1 Syntrophobacterales bacterium
CATGCCAATGATACATACCTTTAAAGCAGGCGATCACGTGGAATGGAACTCGGAAGCAGGCCGGGTCCGGGGCACCATCAAGAAAAAGATTACCGGCCCTATCACGTTCAAGGGTTACACGGTGCATGCCTCGAAAGAGGAGCCGCAGTATTTGATCAAAAGCGACAAGACCGACCATTTGGCCATGCACAAGGGGTCGGCACTCAAAAAGATCAGCAAAGGCAAACAATCATCTAAGGAAATAAAATAGAAGGAGGCTGGCATGCCCACGAACACTATTTTTGATATTCTTGAAAAGGAGCATGACAAGACCAGGGAACTGTTTAAACAGACCGAAAGCAAGAGAGCAGATCACGGGAATCTCTTCTCCCGGATAAGGACTGAACTTACGATCCACATGGACGGCGAGGAGCGGCTCTTATACCCCGTTTTGAAAGAAAAGGAGCCGACCCGTGACAAAACGCTCGAAGGCTGGGAAGAGCACACCTACATAAAGATTGTAGTGAACGACCTCGTCGGAATGCCCCGGGAGGACGAACGGTGGCAGGCGAAACTGACTGTCCTGCGAGAAATGGTTGAACATCATATTGAAGACGAAGAGGAAAACCTCAGGTTTCGGTCGTGATAACGCATAGGAATAATTGGGGCGGTTCTTGGAACCGTCTCCGACATCAGAACCTGGTTAATGGATGCCCACAGAAGGCGAACAAAGGCCTCGTTTAATCCAGAACCGCGATCGCTTCCACCTCAACCATATAGTCGGGCGATGCCAGACTCTCGATAATCAGAAGGGTGTTGGGAGGCATGATCTCGCCAAAAAACTCGTTATGAATTTTCCTGCGACTTTCTACATAGCCATAGTGCGTCAAGATCGTGGTCATCTTGACGATGTTCTTGAGGTTGCCTCCAGCCTCCTTTAAAATATTCTTCAGGTTGGTATACACCTGCCGGGCCTGAGCTTCAAAATCCCCTTTCCCAACCAAATTCCCTTCCATGTCTCTGGCGACTTGGCCGGCAATGTAAAGTGTCTTTCCTGCCTTCGCCACATGAGAATAACCTCTGTCCTTCGTTTCGTGGACACTTTTCAGTTGCAGAATTCCATGAGCCATAGGTTTCCTCCCTCGATGTTTTGACCGAGAAGATTCCGGTCATCCTGTCCTTTCGCTGTAACACGGTAATCGATTTGTTGGGCCGTTCCCGGAAATATAAATCCCTCGACTTCTTCCCTACAACAATCTCATATTTCGACTAGAAATGAGGGCGATTTCATGTTTTGGACGCTATCCAGCAGGTTATCGTTGGAATATTTCAGAGAACCCCAGTTCTCGAGTGGAGAAGAGGGGTTCTCTTACGGTTGGCCATCCCTTTCTAAAGAGCAGAAGGAACCATTACCCCCAACCTGCATGAGTTCTTTAATTTTGTCACATGCGGTGGATTACTTTTCTCCACCGGACAGTTTTATCTTTTTGGCCGAAGCCGGAGTAAGGGGCTTGCCGTCAGGTTTGATGCCGTTGGCCTCGAGGGCAAAGGAGATGATAGCAAGATATTCATTGCTCTTCAAGCTGCCGGGCTTGTTCCCTGGCATATTTTTCTTTGCAAAATCATAGACCTGACCGACATCCTTCATCCCCGGCAGAAATCCCGGACCAGCTACTGGAGGAACCTTTGTGCCTGCAAGTTTACCGAATTGCTCGGGAACCGTGCCACCCTCGCCATTGGCCCCATGGCAGACGGCACAATATTTAACATAAAGCTCCTTTCCCTTCGACGCCTGATCGGTGGTATAGGCAAAAGCCGTTACCGCAAAAGCCAGAACCATTAAACAGAGCATCAACTGCCAGATCTTGTGCGACATGTTGTCCTCCCTCTTGATTTATTTTGACAAAACTATCCAAGCAGTAGAGAAAGTCAATAATGTTTCATGACACGCACCTCCTTACTTGCGCGGCTCTTATTGTTAAAAGTATCCACGGCACTCTTGGAAGTCAACGGAGTCTGTCGGTTACAGGAACGCTTTTCTTCTCCGGACCAGAGAACCGTTACTGGCTTTCACTCGGAAATCTTTAATCTTCGCAATGCAGAGGGCTGAGGACGTATGGGTGCGCGCAAAAAGTGCGGACGCCTTCCTGTAACCCAGCATGTCAACACCGCATTGGCGCAACGAGCTTCGAGGATGGCTTGGTGGGCGGCTCTCAGACCGTGTGTCAGGGCCAGCGATTCCGATGAGCTAAGAGCCAGTGAGGAACCCTCAGCTGAAGCAACGCTTCCGTCAACGCTCTGCGCGTAACTCACCGTCACAAACGGCCTGCCGCTCGTCTCTCGGTAGAATGGTGCGGACTCGAGACGCTCCAGCGTTTCGTTCAGGACAGCCCACTTCGAGTGCTCTCTTAGGCGTCCGGCAACCGACGCTTCTTTATGTATCATGAGGGTCGGGCCCCGGGGAGCGGCAACAAAATAATAGCAAACCACCGGACTGGAGCTCGACATATCTGCTCAGGGAAACCTGCGTGACACACTGAGGCCGGTAGTATCACTCCCGGATAGCTCCCCGCAAGCCCTCAGGCTTCACTTGCGCGGCCTTCCTTATCAGATCCCGGGCATCATCTGTTTTTCCCCAGATGTTGCACATCATGGCGCCCCTGACCCTGCCTTCTTTGATATAATAAATCACGCCCGTATCATTCTCCTTCTGCCAATCCGCGAAGGTCTCCAGTCGTGAGTCTATCTCGCCGACGGCCTCATACCCGAACTCGAATAGCACCGAAAAGAAATACGGCATGTACGTATATTTCTGAAGAGTGCCCGCCATGTTCCATCCTGCCCATTTTCCCTGGTTTACGGCGTTGTCCCAGTGCTCCACCCTCGTCATCTGCCCGAGGCCGGAATAGGGAAAAAGTGCATTGTCTCCCGCGGCGTAAACATCCGGATGTGACGTCTGGAGATACTCATTCACTATAATGCCGTTTCCCGTCTTCACGCCTGCCTTCTCCGCAAGGTCCGCAAGCGGGCGTATCCCTATGCCTGCAATGACGATGTCGGATTCAATCTCCTTGCCCCCGGCGGTATGGACGGTAAACCTGTCCCCTTTACGCGTGAT
>JADGQN010000137.1 GCA_017881765.1 Syntrophobacterales bacterium
AGACTGGATGAAGCCGGCGCAAGCCGCCGAATACGTGGCCTCCATCCCGCTCTCTTCCGGCAAAGGTGAACCGGGGGCCGCCCTGACACTGGCCTTCCAGAAGCTGAAAGGCATCAAGGACGCCAAAGAGATCATCTTCATAAGTGACATGGCAAAGAGTGATTGGCAAGGGTTCGACCAGGGGAAATTGGGCATTCTCCCCGCCGATGTGCACATCACATTCCTGAGAATGGGCGGCAAAGCGCGGGATACAAACATGGCTGTCAAAGCAGTCCGCCTGAAGGAAGGAGAATTGGTAGCTGGGACCCCCGTTCGCCTGGAAGTGATCGTATCGAATCTATCTGATCGGCCTGCTGACCCACCTGCCCATCGGCCCGGTGATAAACATGGCGATCAGGCCGCCTCCACCACGGTCCAGATGATGCTGGGCAACACTAAAGTCGAGCAGAGCGCTCTGCAGTTGAACGCCGGAGAAGATGGTAAGGTATCGTTCGATTTTCTCCTGGATCGACCGGGCTTGGTAAACGGTCAGGCGAGGCTCTCCGGCGACAATCTCCCCTACGATGATCTCTTCTCTTTTCCTCTGAAGATCCGGGAAAAGATTAAAGTGCTGGTGGTAGACGGCGACCCGAGAGGCGCCATACGGGCCAGCGAGAGCTATTACCTCAGCCGCGCCTTACAGCCGGGAGACGCGGCAGGCTCCCCCTTTCAGGTAAAGGTTATTTCGGAAAAAGATTTGTCTGATATCGACCTCAAGCCATACGAAGCTCTATACTCGCTGAACGTGGCCAAACCACGACCATCAAAAATAACTGCGTTCCTCGATGCAGGCAAGCCCGTCTTCATCTTCCTCGGCGATCGGATACTTCCTGAGGAGTATAACAGCATACCTCTCTTCCCCTGGAGGCTAAGGGAGATAAGAGAAGCAAACGCACAGAGGCCGGAGAGCATTACCAGGGTTGATTACAGCGATGAAACGCTGACCCAGTTTTCCGGCCCCGGTCGAGAAAGCCTCGCAGGCGCGGCCTTTCACCGATATTTTAAGGTGGATGGAGCGGCCGCGAAAACGTTACTTGCGCTCGGGAACGGAGACCCGCTGCTCCTGGAGTCTCCCTTCGGGAAAGGAAAGATGTTTTTGTATACGTCAAGCGCCGACGCTGACTGGAATGATCTTCCGCTGAAGGCGGCTTATGTGCCGCTGCTCCAGGGGATGCTGAGGGAGGCCGTAGGATTGGCCAGGGGCTCCTCTCCGGCCGGCAGAGGGATCGGCGAACCCGCCATCCCTCCTGAAGAATCAGACCTTGGAAAGCTCACCGACGAAGATATCAGAAAGCAGTTTTCGGGCATGGGGGTACACGTAAAAGAGTATAACGAAGCCGCTTCCCGCGAGATGCATGGCAGCAGACAGGAGCTCTGGGCGTACCTCCTCGGGTTTCTTCTTCTGGTACTGGCTGTCGAAATGGGAGTAGCGAACAGGTTATGATTTCCAGGCGGTCGTTCTTGCGCATGGGACTCGCGTTTTCTGCCGGGCTACTTCTGGAGCGTCCCGGCCGGGCCATAGCCGGCGCTTTTCCTCAGTTCTATATCACCCAAATCAGATATCGGGGTGGCCAATGGGATCCCAACCCCCAGTTCACAGATGCCCTCATCGAGGAACTGGAGCTGCGCACCAGCATCGATGCCTATAGAGAGCGGCGCATCATAACCCTTACCGAGCCCGAGCTTTTTTCCTGCCCGTTTCTGTACGTGGCAGGAAAGTATGAGTTCGACCCCTGGACTTCCCAGGAGCGAGAGGCCTTGAGGCGGTACCTGACATTCGGCGGCTTTCTGCTGGCTGAGGATGTCATGGGTATAAAAGGCTTCGGGTTCGATGCGGCCTTCCGCCGGGAGATGAAGCAAGTCTTTCCCACCAGCGAGATGAAAAGACTGCCGCCTGACCATTCCGCCTTTCAAAGTTTTTACCTGATCAATACGATCGGGGGGCGGCAGAAGATCAATGCCTATCTGGAAGGTGTGACCATCGACAATTGGACACCGGTTATCTATTCTCAGAATGACTTGTCGGGGGCTTGGTCAAAAGACCGGTCTGGCAAATGGCTGTATGAATGCGTGCCGGGCGGTGAAGCGCAGAGGCTTGCGGCTTTCAAGCTGGGGATCAATATCATCGTCTATTCCCTTACCTCTGACTACAAGAAAGATCTGGTCCATCATCCCTTCATAAAAAGGCGGCAGAACCTTTGAACCCGATTCATGTCCTGACCCATCTCATGGCCCGTTTGACCGCGGCGCCCATTATCCCCGCATGGCTCCTCGTCATCCTGCTGGCAGCGGGCCTGGCAGCGGCGCTCTTTCAGTACCGCCTCATCCGGAGAAGGCTTGGGCATGCGAAGGCTCTTACCCTATCTCTGCTGCGGCTCGGCACCTACTGGCTGCTCATCCTGTTTGCGCTTAATTTTTCGTTGGTAAACACGAAAGAACACAAGATAGCGCCCTCCATTGCCATCCTGCTGGATGCGTCCCGGAGCATGGCCCTGCCGGGAAAAGATGTAGAGGGCAGCAGGCTCGATGAGGCAAGGCAGATCCTGCTGGGTGGCTCGAAGCCCCTGCTTACATCTTTGGCTGAAACCTATGAAGTCAAGTTTTACAGGCTGGACGATCCCATCAGAGAACTGGATGCGGGGGAACTGTCCGGTTTGAAGCCCGGCGGAAAGGGTAGCGATCTCAATGACGCCGTAGGGAAGCTCGCAGGCAAGGTGTCCCTGGTCCTCTTGCTGAGCGATGGGGCGTCCATGTCCCGGAGGGCGCCGGGTAGCCCGTCAAACGGCTTGCCGGATGGCTCGCCGGCAAAGCATCTCCCCGTCCTGACGATCCCCGTAGGAGACGCCGACACATATAGAGACATACTGATAAGCGCTATAAAGGCACCGCCCGTGGCCTTCAGGAGCAGGGAGGTGACGATTGACGCTACCATAATGGGTCACGGGTATAAGAACGTGACCGTTCCCGTACTCCTCAAGGACGGCGCCAAACTCGTGACGGCGAAGAGCATCCATTTCAATAAGAGTAGTGAGAGCGCGGCCGTCTCTTTCTCCTTCGCGCTCACCGAGCTCGGCACGCACACGATCTCCGTCTCGACGCCGCCGCAGGTTGGGGAAAGCATCACGGCCAATAACAGCGCTGATCTCGCCGTGAAGGTAGTCAGGGACAAGACGCGGATCGTCATGGTGTCAGGAAATCCGAGCCCTAACTACCGCTTCATGAGAATGGCTTTGAAGAATGACCCTTCAGTGGACTTGCTTTCCTTCGTCATCCTCAGGTTACCCTCCAATGTCATTAACGTCCCCTTGCAGGAGCAAAGCCTGATACCCTTCCCTGTCGATACCCTCTTTTCCGGCGACCTTAAAGATTTCGACCTCGTGATCTTTGACAACCTGTCGCTCCATGTTTACCTGAACCAGAAACATTTGGAGGCGATACGGGAGTTCGTGCGCGCCGGGGGCGGGTTCGCTCTGATAGGTGGACCCAATCTCTCGGACGGAAAGCGGATTGGCTCCACCTCTTTAGGCGAGGTCCTTCCTGTCGGACTGTTGCAAGATGAGGATTATTCCAGGGGCTCACCTTCTGGTGTCCGCCTGACATCTGCGGGGGCAGTCCATCCTGTCACGCGTCTCCTGGCCGATAAAACGCTCAATCTCAAACTCTGGAACGAGATGCCTAAGCTGGACGGGATCAACCTACTCAAGGCCAGAGACTCGGGGAGAGTGCTTCTCGAGAGCGCCGCTTCCCCGGCCTATCCTGTTCTCACGGTGGGCGGCTACGGCAAGGGGCGTGTGCTGACGCTGGCGACGGACTTTTCCTGGAAGTGGGATGCGGGCATGGTGGCGAGGGGAGGAGACAACTGGGCATACCTTCGGTTCGTAGAAAGGGCGGTGCGCTGGCTCACGAAAGATCCGGGTCTTGATCCTATTGCTATGTCGCTCCCTGACAAACCGGAGGAAGGGCAAGATGTGGAGGTCAAGGTAAGCGTGGGAGAGAACTATTCTGGCCCGTCCGGCCCGGCCCGCGCCGGGGAGGCGATATTCTTCTCCGTCTTCAGCCCGCAGGGCGTAAAGCTACTGTCACGGCTAAAAGCAGGCGGCGCATCCGGTGAGTACATCGGTTCGTTCCGCCCTGAAAAGAAAGGACCGCACAGGGTAAGGGTGGAAACCCGGACCGGCGCGCTGGAGGAGACCGTAGTAGTTGGCGGGCAGATGGAAGGGGTTGACGCAGCACCACACCATGAACTGTTGGGCTCGATCTCTGCATCAACAGGCGGAAAGTTGTTGCCAGCCGGTAGGGACCTCATGAAAGAGATCGCGCCTTATATGGACAAATCGACGAAGAGTTTTGTGGAGGAGCGGGAAAAGCCCCTCTGGAGCCTGCCTTATGCCCTGGCTTTTGTAGTCGCGTTTCTGGCCGTGGAGTGGTACTTGCGGCGGCGATGGGGTCTGGCATGATACCGAGGTGCCTTCATCGTCATACCTTCGTTGTCGCTGCGTCGCACTCCTCGACGTACGCCTTGGTACGCCTCCGTCGGCTCCTCGCTGCCGCCTTGGTCTGTCTTCGAATCCACCTCGGTATACATGAGCCGCCAGGCTTTATCCGGGAGGTATCTATGCGAGCAAAACAACCTTGGTTAATGTCGATGTCCGTTGTTATCAGCATGGTAGCTGCCATCTGTCTTCTCTCCGGGCAGGCGTGTGCCGGCTGCCGCAATCCAAACATTGTGAATGACGATGGGACCGGCCTATACATCAGGCCCGTCGCTGCCCTGGGGCCCATCCAGATAAAATGGTTCGGCCATTCCTTCTTCGAGATCACCACGAGCAGCGGGACCAGAATCATCACCGACCCGTTTGGCGCCATGGGTTTCCCCATGCCTGAGGTATGGCCTCACGTAGTGACCGTCGGGAGGGAGCATGGGAACCATAACAATGTCGGTCTGGCGAAAGGCAACCCACTCATCCTGCGGGGCCTGAAAGAAGGAGGCTCCGACTGGAACCAGGTTAACACAACATTTCGCGACGTGCTCATCTACAACGTGCCCGTCCATCAGCGGGGCGTGCCTGAATACTTGGGCTTGCGGGGCTCAGCATTCGTCTTCGAGGTGGACGGGCTCTGCGTTCTTCACTCGGGTGATGTGAGCGAGCCCTTCAATGAGGATCAGCTCCAACTCATCGGCCACGTCGATGTCCTGCTGCAGACCATAGGCGGCGTATACACCGCCGACCCGACAGCAGCAAAAAAGATAATCGAACAGCTGGACCCCAAGATAGTTATCCCGATGCATTATTGGCAGAACATGGGCAACGTCCTCGAGAGGTTCACCACCGGCCCGTACAAGGTGCATACCCTCGGAACAAACACCTTCGTCGTCAGCAAGGACACCCTGCCTGCCCAGACCGAGATCATCGTGCTCAAGGTATTAAGAGATGGGGACATATGAACGAGTTAAAACAATAAAGGAAAAAGATAAAGCAGGCCCTTAACCTTCGTCTGAGTGCACCGTTTCATAAGCTCGGTGATTTATTGTCATTTCGAGCGTAGCGAGAAATCTTACTATGGCCAAGAGAACTTCGAGATCTCTCCCTTCGGTCGAGATGACAGCGTATCGTCCCGCAAGGACGGCGTGCTTACGAACTGATGAAGTTAGTCTTTAGCTAACCCGGTGTTCGTCACTTGCCGTTGGTGACGAGGCATTTCTCGCCTTGGCACGCAAGCACGCGCACGTTCTCGATGCCCAGGTCGCGCAAACGCTGAAGCCGTGTTGCTTTCAGCACACAGAGCACTTTTCTGTCGGACTTGAAAAGACGCGTAAACTCTTCGTTGCTGAGGAACATTTGCTTCGTGTCCTCATAGGTCGACCCCATCTCAAGCTCGCCCTTATACGACGCGATGTAGACCTTCTGCCGCGTGTAGAAGGGGAGCGTTTCATCGAATGATGCGTAATTTATAAGATCGAGCTGCGCGCCCGTCCTCTCCCGGTTGATGAGCTGCGCCAGCTCCTTTGTGCTATTCAGCTTGTCTATGACGCGGGTATGCGTCATGAGCAAGACGATGACACCGAGCGAAAAGCACCCGAGGATGAGAAAGAGCGGCCCGGAGTTGCGCATCCTTCTCAGACAAAGGAGACAGATAGGTAAGAGAGAGAAACAGACAACAGCTATCGAAAAGCCCTTGAGATCCTTCAGGAGATTCAGCATATCAGGCTCTGCCCGAAGATAGGAGTTCCCCACACCCGTCGCCACGACCATTCCCGCCAAAGCAAAGAGCGCAAAGAGAATTTGGTAAACCCTTATCTCGGCGAGCCCGGGCGTGGGCTGTTTTGCCCGATCCTGAAAAAGGCAGCCCAGCAGGATCGCAAGTGCAGGGAAAGCTGGCAGGATGTAGGGCGGAAGTTTTGATCCGGACAGGCTGAAAAAGAGCAACACAACGAAGAACCAGATCAGAAAAAGACGCAGCTCCTTTGTCCGCCAATAAATTGCCAGAGCCTTGGGTATGAAGATGGACCAAGGGAAAAGACCTCCGAAGAGAACCGGCAGAAAGTAATAGACCGGCCCGCTCCTGTTATGTTTTTGTGTCAGGAAGCGTAAGAAATTCTGGTCAATGACAAAAAACCTGAGAAACTCTTTCTCCCGAAGGGCAATAGCCACAAACCAGGGGACCACAAGAACGGCGTATAGGAGCATGCCCTTGACGCTGAGCAGCTCTCTCAAAAACGATACTCTTCGTTCGAGGAGCAAGAATATCAGTAGACTCAATCCCACAAGCAAGGGGGCAACCGGTCCCTTTGCCAGAGTGGCCAACGCAAGACACGTGTAAAAGAGATACATGAACTTGGGTTTTTTTTGTCGATAGAAATCATAGAAGAAAATAAGCGAGAGAAAAAGCGTGCACGACAAAAGCATGTCGATGGTCAGGATACGCGCCATGGTGAAGAAACCGAAGGATGAAATGAGCATGACAGCGGAAAGAAGAGCGGCCTCCGGCGTGAACCAGCGCGCCACTCCCGCGTAAAGGAGAAGAACAGTCAAGAGGGCCGCGAGTGCGTTGGGAAGCCGGGCCGACCACTCGCTGAGGCCGAATATCCTGAAAGATAAAGCGGTTGCCCAGTAAAGCAGCGGAGGCTTTTCAAAGTAACGCACGTAATCAAGGTGGGGCACGATGTAATCGCCCGTTTCCACCATTTCGCGTGGAATCTCTGCATACCTCCCCTCATCAGGCTCTTTCAAAGAGTAGCTCCCGAGGTTATGAAAAAAGAAGATGTATGAGAGAACCAGTATGAGGAGTATGTGGAGTATCGTCTTCATATTACAATGGCTGCGCGTCAGCCGAGAAACAGAGAGGCTTCTCTCCGCACCTTTTTACAAAGCCTTCCTCCTCGAGCACTTCGAGATGACCCATGATTTCTGAAATGGCCAGGAATAGCTCGCTTTCCGGGAGTTCCGGAAAAAGCTGGTTCATGATCTGGAATGGGGTTTGGGCGCCTTTTGAGAGTATATCATGCATAAGTCCCTTACGCTTATCGATAAAGGCAAGAAGCTCCTCGATCCTTTCCGAGGGTTGCTCGATCACGTCCCCGTGGCCCGGCAAGGCAAGTCTAAGATCCATTTCTTTCACTTTCCTGAGCGAAGTCAGGTACGTCTTCAGGCTCTTGTATCCTTGGGGCGCAGCATGTGGCCCCTGGCAGAGCGCGTTTGACGAAACCTCTTTGAGCAGAAAATCGCCGGTGAACGCTATCCGGTCACGCTCATTGCAGATCATCATGCACCAGGGTGTGTGCCCCGGAACAGCCACAAACTTAAACAGGGCGGAACCGAGGAGAACTTCATCGCCTTCAATCAGATAGCGCGAAGGCTTCACGCTTTGCGCAACCTCTCGAGCCAGCCTAAAAAATCCGGATGTAGTCTGTTCGACCCACGCCGCGGGGACGGCGGCATTCATGAGGAAATCCCTGGAGAAGCGTTCCTCTTCGACAAGGCTGGCTTCGTAATGTTCGAGCCATCCGGCGCCTTCCCGGCAGACCCAGACTTCAGCTTCGCTCTGCCCGGCAATGGTCGAGGCGGATCCAAAATGATCGATGTGCGGGTGCGTTACGATGATCCTTTTCACGTCCCGCAATGTGTAACCCAGGTTCTTGAGTCCGGCCTGCAACTCGCCGAGGAATGAGGCGCCACGCGGCGGCACATCAATCAGCGTGGGAACAGGTGCCTCAACGAAATAACAGTTTATTCTGCCAATCGGGAAAGGCGTCCGTATGGGCAGCCGGTGAATGGCATACTGGGTCAATAGGTTTTGTGGCATCGGAGTAAATTCCATACCACGTTAGTGCTGGTAAAAACAAGAGCAAGGAAAGCGCAGAAGCAGTGGTTAAGGTTGAGGTTAAGGTTAAGAAAAAGAGCAAAAGACTGAGACCGATATATGTCAGTTGAGCTTTTCGTAGCACGTCTCAACCTCAATCTTAACACGCGTTATCTCTCGCTATGATCTTACGTCAATTCGCATTCAAGATGGACGACCCAGCCTTCGGCCGGGTACCCCCGGGCGCTCAAGCCGTGACGAACGGAGGCGTACATACGTACGTCGGAGTGAGACAGGGCGCAACACCCACTGACGTGGGTACCCGGAAGGTATACGCTTGAAGGCGAATTGACGTCAGAAAGAGATCTTGAATACAGTACCCTTGTCCCGTACAAGCTCTAGTCTGCCTTCGATCTGTATGACCAGGGCCGATACGAGCTGCAGACCCAACGTTTCTGTGTTGAGTATGTCAATCTCCCCTGGCAGACCCACCCCGTTGTCACTGACGACGAGCACATTCTTCTCCCCTTCTCTATGAAGGTCAACACTGATCTGCCCTTCGGAGCCACTCAAAAAGGCGTGCTTCAGAGCATTGGAAACGAGCTCATTGATGATGAGGCCGCAGGGGATAGCAATGTCAAGGGCAAGAAAGACATCTTCCACGTGTACGTCAAGGGCAATCCCATTCCCGTTCATCCTGTACGACTCCATCAGGTTTCTCGTGAGATTCCGGACATAAGGTGAAAAATCTATCTGTGCCACGTTTGTTGACTGGTAGAGCTGTTTGTGGATGAACGCCATCGACTTCACGCGGTTACGACTTTCCTCGAGGATCCGGCGAGTCTCTTCGTCCTTCACCGTCTGCGACTGGAGGAAAAGCAAGCTGGAGACTACTTGAAGGTTATTCTTGACCCGGTGATGGACCTCTTTGAGGAGTACCTCTTTCTCTTTGAGGGACAGCTTGATCTGTTCCTCGGCCTCTCTGCGCTCGGTGATATCACGAATGTAATTGAGCGTCGCGGGCTCCCCGCGATACGTTATCCCGGCTACCGAAACTTCGAGATAAATGACTGTTCCGTCCTTTTTCACACCTTTGAATTCGTATCGGGAAGGCGCCGGCTCTCCGCTCTCCCTCCGGCGGTCAGTCTCCGTTATGCGATCCCGCTCGTCCGGATGAATCACCGGAAAGATGGGTTGCCCTATTACCTTGTCCAGCCTGTCGTAACCAAATATCTCCAGAAATTTCTGGTTGGCGTAAACGCGGATATCACCCTGGACTATCGTAACGCCATCATTGGAGGACTCTATGGCCGTGCGATAGCGCTCCTCCGATTCCATGAGCGCCGCTTCCGTCCTTTTGAACTCAGCGATATCAATGACGCATGCGACGCTTTTTTTCGTCCCGGGGATCATGTTAACGCAGAGCAGCATATCCCTTGCTGCGCCGCTCCTGTCCATAAACTGCGCCTTGTATGTTTTGGGAACGCTGTCCGGATCCTTCTTGCGTGCCTCATGGTACATATGCAGCTTTTCCCGAGAGTCCGGCGCAACAAACTCCGCTCCGTTCTTCACGCCTTCTATCTCTCTTTTTGAAAAACCGGACAGTTTCTCGAACTCCCCATTGACGAGGGATATCGTACCATCCTCCTCGATCATCAGGGCAGCAACACCCATCGTTTCAACGACCGCGCGGCATGTCTCTCCGCGGTCCTGCGCGACCTCATCCGGACGGTGACTTTCAGTCATGGGCCGTGGCGTCGCGGCAACTGCAACCTTGTGTTCGGCAGTTTCTTTAAGCATCAGCGGCACTGCAAAACAAGCGGAAACAGCTACGAAGGCCAGGCTGACGAGCACTGAGAGGGGAGAGGCATACCAGCCGAACAGAGAAGGGAATACCAAGCTTTCAAGCACCTCGTGCACGCTTATGGCAAAAAGACCCAAAACGGTGACAAGGACAGGAGCCAATGCCCGGAGGGCAGGTTC
>JADGQN010000513.1 GCA_017881765.1 Syntrophobacterales bacterium
GGGCCAGATCGTGGGCGTGCGGGGACCCCTGGGAAACGGGTATCCCCTTGAAGCCCTCAAAGGGAAGAACCTCCTTCTGATCGGCGGCGGATTCGGCTTTTCAACCCTGCGCTCCCTGACCAACTATATCCTTCATGAGGAGAACAGGAAGGCTTACGAAAATCTGACGGTTATCTACGGGGCAAGAAAACCGGGTCTCCTTCTCTACAAGGAGGACCTGGAGGCCTGGCGGCAGAGGGCGGATCTCCAGGTGCATCTCACGGTGGATGTGGAGGCGGACGGGTGGCAGGGCCATGTCGGCCTGGTGCCCAACGTGGTGCGAACAGTGGCGCCAAGCGCCGAAAACGCGGTCGTTGTGGTCTGCGGACCCCCGATCATGATGAAGTTCACCTTGCCCGTGATCAAGCATCTGGGGTTCAGGGATGAAAACATCCTTTTCTCTCTGGAGATGCGGATGAAGTGCGGCATCGGGAAGTGCGGCCGCTGCAATGTGGGAAGCAAATACGTCTGCAGCGATGGACCGGTTTTTTCCCAATCGGAGCTCGCCGGTTTGACTGGAGAGGCACATTTCTAGATAAGGAGCGTTATGTTTGGTTGGAAAGGAAAAATCCTGAGAATCGATCTTTCGACGCACACTATCAGGACGGAGGCGCTGCCGGCCCGTCTGATGAGGGATTATATCGGCGGCCGGGGCATGGGCGCAAGGATCCTCTTTGACGAGATAGACCCGCGTATCGATGCCCTCAGTCCGGCGAATAAACTCATTTTTGCCACAGGTCCGTTGACCGGCAGCGGGGCACCGGCAGCAAGCCGGTATATCGTGTCGGCCAAGTCCCCTCTCAGCAACTGTGTCTCCAGCCCCTGCTGCGGAGGCTACCTGGGGGCAAACCTGAAATACTCGGGGTACGACCTCCTTATCTTCGAAGGCAGATCGCCGGAGCCTGTCTACGCGACCATCTGTGACGATCGGGTGGAGCTGAGGCCCGCGGGCCATCTCTGGGGGAAAACGGCCAGTCAGACCGAAGAGGCGATCCGGGCCGAGATGAAGTCGAGAGATGGCTTGGACAAGTGGGCGCTCAATGCCATGGGCATCGCCGACATCGGTCCCGCCGGAGAAAACCTGGTGCGGTTTGCGTGCATCATGTCTGATGGCGGACGGGCCGCGGGGCGATCGGGCCTGGGAGCGGTCATGGGCTCCAAAAACCTGAAGGCGGTCGCCACTCTCGGCAAGGGAGAAGTCAGTGTGGCCGATGTTGACGGTCTCCGAAAAGCGGTCATGGATTTTTACCGGCAGGCTCGCGATAACGGAGAACTGCAGAAACGGCGAAGGTATGGGACATGGTCTCTGCCGGGCCGGGCCAACGCGAGCAAGAGCCAGGCGAGCTTTAATTTCAAGGAAGGGTACTCTGAAGCATTTGTCAAGTATGAAGATCCGGAGGTGATTCGTGACCTCATCCGGGTGCGGGATGAGGCATGCTTTTCCTGCCCCTTCGCCTGCGGCAAGCGAAGCCGGATCCATGATCCGGAGTACCCGCTGACGGCAAAGGGTCCCGAGCACGAGACCATGGCCCTTCTGGGAACGAACTGCGGTCTCGGGGACATGGAAGATATCTGCAGGGCCAATTATATTTGCAACGAGCTTGGCATGGATACGATCACCACCGGCGCCATGATCTCCTGCGCCATGGAGCTCTTTGAGGAAGGCCACCTGCCGGAGAAGGAGATCGGCTATCCGCTGCCGTTCGGCAGCAGGAATATGCTCAGGCTGCTGAACGAGATAGCTCTGCGACAGGGAATCGGTGATCTCTTGGCCGAGGGCGGCGTGCCTTTTGCGTCCAGATACGGGCATCCTGAGCTATTCATGGGCGTAAAGGGTATGGGGATGCCGGCGTGGCATCCCCAAGCGTTCGATGCCCTCGGACTCCAGTACGCCACGAGCAATACTGGGGGGGGGCATACGAAGTCGACCATGCCCTTCTATGAGGGGCGTAAGGACCCCGCGCGATTCGTTGAGTTCACGAAAAAGGATCAGGATTACATATCGGCTGCCGATTCAGGCGTGCTGTGCTGGATCATCTACCATGGTCCGCTGTGGGGAGAAAAACTTTCAGAGTGGCTAACGTATGTGACGGGCACGGGGCATACCGTGAAAGGGCTCGATTTGGTTGGAGAGAGGATCTGGAACCTGGAGCGGTTGTTCAACCTGAGGGCGGGCCTGACAAGGAAGGACGACTGCCTGCCGCCAAGGATAACCAGCGAGCCACGCGTGAAGAATCGCGTAGTTCAGCTCGACAGGTTGCTCGTCGAGTACTATGAATCGAGGCACTGGACCAGCTCAGGTATCCCCACCCGGGAGAAATTGCAGGAGCTGGGACTGGAGAAGGAAGGGGCTTGCGTGATATGAGGATCAAGATAGATCACAAAGCATGCACGGGGTGCAAGCAGTGCGAAATTGTCTGCTCTCTGGCGCACACGGGTACCGTGAATCCGTGGCGGTCGAGAATCCGGGTTTATGTGGGAGAGGAGTTCTGCCTACCGGTCATTGCCGGCCCTTACACTGAGGCTGCGTGCAACTCGAAAGGCACCGTAATCGTGGACGGCGTTGAGGTAGACGCGTGTGTCCTGTGCAGGGCATCGTGCCCCGTGAAATCGGTTTATAAGGAACCTGATACGGGCATAGCCCTGAAATGCGACTTTTGCGGCGAGCCCCCGAACCCGCAGTGCGTCGAGTGGTGCGCCCCGAATGCTTTGACGCTCGTGGAGGATGCGTAGAAAAGGGGGAACCGAAAGGCGGATCGGGAAATCTGGGGATTAGCCGATGGGAAACAGGCCATGGAAAAGGAGTCGTACCTAAAGTCCACCTTCTTTATTGACTGCGATTCACCGGCTGTCATCGAGAAGTCCGGGGAACTTACGGCAGACATCCCGGAAGTGCGGGACAAAGCAATTCACATCTTCAACTTTGTAAGGGATCAGATCAGATACAACGTCTATTCACCAAGACCTTCTCCTGAAGAATTCAAGGCGAGCCATGTCCTCTCACGCAAAGAGGGCTATTGCGTCCAGAAGGCGGTGCT
>JADGQN010000138.1 GCA_017881765.1 Syntrophobacterales bacterium
TAAAAGCTACGACCTTCATGTTGATCCCTCCTTTTCCTATACCAATTTGCCTTCAAGCGTATACCTTCGTTGCCCGTCGGCATGTTCTTACTCGACGTACCGCCAGGTACGCCTGCGTAGCCCAGGCCTCGGAGCGCCTCGGTCTACATCTTGAATGCAAATTGGTATAAGTCTCAGCTGATACGTAATTCAAACATTAGAACACAGAGTCGGGACGGGAGACAAGAGTTGAAAAACGTATTCGGTGGGCAGCAGGACGTGGTATTATTTTGCGAACAGGATCCAACCGCGTGTATTTGACGTCATTCATACACCGAGAAGAGCTTTTTGATATTACCGAAAGATGGCTCTGCAACCGGCTTGAGCTGACCGACGGGCTCCGCCTCACACAGATTCTTATCTGTGATGGGTTTGTTCTGGGGGAGACCTTAGAGGCGATTACCGGACTCCTCTTGTCTAAAGTCCATGCAACCGCTTACCGTACCAACCGCATCAGTTTCAAGGGTGAACTGCGTGAGTTCATCTGCAGCAATGCTTGGATCGTAACACCCCGCGTTGAAGAATTGCTCCGTCAGTACAGAACCAACCCGGATTTCTTTTACGTGGAAGCTCCGATCAACGGGAGCACGTGCATCGACAGGGAGGGGCGCCTTCTAGGGATATACCGGATCAAGCGGCCTCGCAGGATTGCGGAAAAGGCCAACCGCTACATAGCGAATTGGATCTTTCGCATGGTCCAGGACAAGGCGCAACGAATGGCGGAGGAAAGGGCGCAGAGGCTGGGCATTCCCTTGCACTACCTGTTGACCCCGGAAGAAGAGATGGAGCGTGAATTCGTACTTGCCGAGGAGACCATTGCCCAGGGGTTCAGAGATGGCCGCGTAAAGCTTGACAAAGCCGCGCTGACCATACCTGACGTTGGTGGCATAAAGATCATTGCGGAAGATGAGGCTTTATCGGGTCTCGCGGAATCCTTACAGAACGACCCCGTAGTCAGGGTGATTGAGCAGGAGAAGCACGAAGGAGATTACAGGGCCAGGAACCTGATTATCGACGTGCCATGGGATCGTGAGACCGTTTGTCGGCGGTATATGGAGAGCAGAACCTGGCAGAGATGCCTGGAACGGGGGGTCCCTGAGGAGGTGCTGCGCAGTGGGATAGAGCCGCTCCTCGACAAAGCAGAGCCAAGAATCAGCGTTGAGCTGATTCTTTCCACCTTCCCTGACTTTGTGGAATCGGAACTAGGGATAAGCATTCACGAGGAGCGCATTGTGGCACAGAGAAACCACAAGATGTACAAAGGTTATATCCCGATGAATGTTGAGTTTCTGATTGAATACCTCTTTGCCGCTGGTTTGAGCCCTCAGACCCATATCGAGCAACTGCCGGTGAAGCTCTGGGGGCGCTATCTGCCGGACACGATCAGCTACCATATCAGGCGGCTTTATGGCCAGCCGGAGCAGGATGCGCTTTACTAATGAGAAAAAAAGGTTAAGGTTAAGGAAAAAAATAATCAGCTCTGTTCCTTACTCAACCTCAACCTTCGTTCCAGTCGTTTCCTCAACCTGTTTTATTCTCAACCTCAACCTGCTTTATCTTTTTCCTGTCCTTTAAGTGCAGTAAGAAGCATCTCTTTCATCTCGCGTGAAACGTGGCTGAAGTCGAGCTTGGCTAAAAGTTCGCCGGGTGTGGTGTGTCTTGCGGCTCTGAAAAGCCCGTTTGCTCTGGCCGCCGCTTTTCCATGACTATCTTCTATTGTCCCGGAGACATACATATTCCCATGGCGCTGACTGAGAAGCTTTCCTTTCACCCTGTACGGAACGGCACAAAGGACCGGCGCCAGAAATTCCGTATCCATTTTCCTGGTCACTGAAATCTTTCCAGCTGCGGCAAAAATTGTCCACCACATTACCTCATCGAGGATCCCGGTCACGATGCCGCCGTGCGCGACCTTGTCGTATCCCTGGAATTTCGCGTCGAGCGCAAAGTCCGAAAAAGCGCTCCCATCTTTGAATTGAATATGCATTTTAAGGCCGTCTCCATGGGGACCACAGAAAAAACAGTCTCTATAACAGGGCAATAGACTCATGCTTTACCTCCGCGAGGAGCAGATAGTAGGCAGTAAGCAGTAGGCAGCGCCACAAGGCAGTTGGCGAGAGTCTGTGAAGAATCCTCTTCTCCTTACTCCTTACTGTCTACTGCTTACTGTTAAGCCGGTGGTATCAAGGAGTAAAAGAATTCCCTTATCTCCAGCGAGCTGTCGCTGAAATCGAATGAGTTGACGAACTCCGCAATATCAAGCCCTTTGGCTTCCCTGAAAACCCCGTTCACTTCCGCATAGCGCTCGCCCTCGGCATCCTGAACCCAGGCGGATATGATCACGTCCTTTTCTTCAACTCCCACGAGCCGCGCCTCCGCCCTATACATCGTATCGCAGAGCACGGGCTTGAGAAACTCCATTTCCGTTCTTCTCGTCATGCAGATTTTTCGTGTCTTCAGCAGGATCGTGTACCACATGATCACATCAAGGATGCCGAATACCATCCCTCCGTGCACAACCCCCTTATATCCCTCAAACCGGCTGTCTATGCGCATATTTGCATAGACGACACCATCCTCGTACAAAATGGTAAGTGCCATGCCGTCGGGTCGCTTCTTACTCGCAAAAAAGGAGTCCGTATAGACAGGTAACTTGCTCATCCCTTTTCCTCCAGATATTTCATACCCAGTTGACCGCATCCCCCGCCTATGTCCTTTGCATGCGAATCTCGCACCAGCGCGGTAAAGTTGCGGTCGAGAAGGATGCTGTGAAATCGGTTTACCGCTTCCTCATCCGGCGTCTGAAATATTGCGTGAGGCGAAGCATTGTACGGGATAAGATTAATCTTACATCGCACCCCGGCAAGGAGTTCTGCAAGTGCCCGTGCGTCATCGGGTGAATCGTTGATGCCCTTGATGAGGACGTATTCAAACGTCACCCGCTGTCTTCCCATGTTCTTGAGGCTCCTGACATAGGCCACGATGTCATGCAGAGGATATATTCTGTTGATCGGCATCAGCTCGCTTCTTCCGGCCTCGCAAGAAGCGTTGAGCGAAATGGCGATCTGTGCCTTCCTGGGCGCAATGGAACGGAGTCCGTCCAGGAGGCCCACGGTCGAAACCGTGACCCTACGGTAGGAAAAATCAAGCCCGTGAGCCTCCTGCACGATCTCAAGCGCGCACATAAGATTCTCAAGGTTGTCAAGAGGCTCTCCCATGCCCATGAAGACAATATTTGTGATACGCCGGTTGTGGGCATACTGCTTCACGGCCATCACCTGGCCTATTATTTCCGCGACAGAGAGGTCCCGCACGAACCCTATGTGACCCGTGACGCAAAACTGGCACGCCATCTTACACCCGATTTGCGTCGAAACACAGAGCGTATTCCGGCCTTTCTCAGGCATCAGGACAGTCTCGACAAGGTGGCCGGTATTCAGGAGGAGCCCGAACTTGATCGACCCATCCTCGGAGTGGACGATCTCATTCACTTCAGGGAGCTCGAAGCAAAACTCGTCTGCCAGCGCGGAGCGCAACGCTTTTGGCAGGTTGTCCATAGAATGAAAATCGAGGACGCCGCGTTGATAGACCCACTGGGAGAGCTGTCTTGCCCTGTAGCTTTTTGCGCCCATCTTTTCTACTACAGCGTGAAGCTCTTTAAGGGTGTGATTAAAAAAGTTGTCCATGTTGCCTATTATTGAACCAGCCAGGGTTGCACAGAAGCAGTGGTTTACAACCGGTTGTTCAGTCTAGATAAGTTACCAGAAGGGCTGCTCTTTTTCAAATGGTGCCCTTTGCCCCGGTTGTTGATTTGTGCGCTCAGGAGTTGCTACAATAGGGGATGCGGCTTTCACGTATCAGACAGAGCGTGACGAACTACCGACCATGCAAACTGGAGTACACCACCGGCACGCGGGCATCCGTGATGCTGCCTCTCTTCGAGAAGGAGGACGATCTCCATATCCTTCTGACGAAAAGAACGAACGGGATGAAGGTGCATCCGGGCGAGATCTCCTTTCCCGGCGGGATGTATGAAGAGGCGGATGCCGACACGATGAAAACTGCGTTGCGCGAATGCCGTGAAGAGATCGGTGTAGGGTCGAATGATGTGGAGATCGTCGGCAGACTGGACGATATGGCGACACATACCGGCTTTGTGATCACACCCTACGTGGGTATCATCCCATACCCCTATAGGTTTAAGATCAATCAAAAAGAGGTGGCCTACCTCATCTACCTGCCGTTCGAGCACCTCAGAGGGAGCAAACTCGTACGGGAGCAGATAGAGTACGGAGGAAAAGCAGAAACGATCGATTGCATGTACTACAACGGCGAAAGGATATGGGGTGCCACGTGCAGGATACTACTGAAGCTGAAACAAATCGTCCACGATGAGTAAATTCAATCTGAAAATCCTCCTTCTGCTGTCAACAGGCCATTGCGTCGTCGATATCTATCAAGGGGCCCTTCCGGCAATCCTGCCTTTTCTCAAGGATGAACTGGGCCTCACTTACACCGTGGCAGGCGTGATCCTGATAATGGCCAACGTAGCATCCTCAATTCTTCAACCCATCTTCGGGTTTCTTTCAGACAAGAAGGAGAAGGCCTTTCTGCTGCCCGCCGGTACCTTGGCCGCGGGTCTCGGGTTTGCATTTCTTTCGGTCCCGTCAAGCTTCCTTCCGGTCCTTCTGCTTGTCACACTAAGCGGCCTCGGGATCGCAGCGTATCACCCGGAGGGTTACAAGACCGCATACTTTTATACGGGGCCACGAGCGGCAACAGGCATGTCGGTTTTTTCGGTAGGTGGGAATGTGGGCATGGCCCTCGGCCCGATCATCTCCATCACGGTCATCAGTTACCTGGGCTTCGGCGCTTTGCCGGTGGTGATGCTCCCGGCTCTTCTGTTCACGGCAGTTATCGTATACTGGCGCAAAAAAGTGGCCCTGCCGGAGCGCACGAAGCATGCCAAGCAGGAAGGCGATGGCAAGCCCGGGAGGATTCCGTTCCTTTCCCTTGCCACGCTGGTCTCCATCGTGATCATGAGGTCATGGATGCAGATGGGTCTCTTGAGCTATATTCCGTTTTACTACATCAATTACCTCAAGGGTGATGCTGTCTACGCCGGGAAACTGATCAGTGTCTTTCTTCTCGGCGGCGCGGTGGGAACACTCGCGGGCGCGCCCCTGGCCGACCGCTGGGGTTACAGGTTTTTTATATCTCTGACCATGGCCGTGGCCGCTCTGACATTCCCGCTGATATTCTTTCTCGAGGGGTTCCCCCTGCTTTTATCTGTGACTCTCTTCTGGCTCGGCATGGTTCTCGTCTCGACCTTCTCCGTGACCGTTGTGATGTCGCAAAAACTCCTACCGGGAAACCTGGGGATCGCCTCGGGTCTGACCACGGGGTTTGCGATTGGCGCCGGCGGCATCGGCGTCACGCTGCTCGGTGTTGTGGCTGACCGATTCGGCGTGCCCTTTGCCTTGAAGTCGATCTTCATATTTCCTATTGTGGGATTCATACTCACCCTGGCACTCAAATACCCTGTGCGGAGGGAGCAGAATGGGCAGCAAGCATAAGGTTCCACCACCCGTGAAAGGGCTCCACGGGTACCCGGAGTCGCCGAGCCGTGACGAACGAAGGCGTACTATAAAGTACGTCGTAGTGAGGCAGGGCGAAGTGCAACGCCGCAGATGGACGTTAGACGTAGCTGCCCGGGAGAAGGCATGAAACCGATCGTAAGCATCGTTGGAAGGCCAAACGTAGGCAAGTCAACACTCTTCAACAGGATTCTCGGCTACCACAAGGCGATCACGGAAGACCATCCGGGTGTGACGCGGGACAGAAATTACGGGGAATTCGAGTATGCAGGAAAAGGCTTCATTCTCGTCGATACCGGGGGGTTTGAACCGGGGAAAAAAGAAGAAATCGTCGCTCTCGTGAAGGAGCACATCTACGCCGCCATGGAAGAATCCTCGATAATCATTTTCCTGCTGGATGGCAAAGACGGCTTACTCCCGCAGGATCAGGAGATCGCTTCGATCCTGAGGCGCTACGAGAAACCCGTATTTTACGTAGTCAACAAGCTGGAGTCACCCAAACGCGAAGCCGCTATTTCAGAGTTCTACGAGCTGGGTGTGGATAAGCTATACCCGCTGAGCGCTGCGCACGGCACAGGCATGGGGGACCTGTTGGAAGATCTTGCCTCCCGGGTCGAGGCGGAGCCGGAGGAGAAAGTTGAGGAGGGGCTCAGGATCGCTCTAGTGGGCCGTCCAAACACGGGGAAGTCTTCCATTGCGAATAGACTACTTGGTTCTGAACGAATGATAGTGAGCGACCAGCCGGGCACTACGCGAGATGCTGTCGATTCCGTGCTTTCCTTTCGGGAGAAGAGATTCGTCATTATCGATACCGCGGGCATGCGGAGAAAGGGCCGTATCTCGATGCGGGTGGAAGAATACTCTGTTGCGAGTGCTATCCGAAGTATTGAACGGGCAGACGTCGTCAACCTCGTCATCGACGCGCAGGAAGGTATCGCTCATCAGGACGCGGGCATAGCCCACCTCGTCACGGAAAGAGGAAAGGGCATAGCCCTCGTTATCAACAAGTGGGATTTGATTCAAGGCAAGACGCATGAAGCAGAGTATCTTGAAATAGTCCGGGAAAAACTTCCTCATGTCGATTTTGCTCCCGTGATCTTTGTTTCCGCGTTGACGGGCAAGAACGTGATGAAGATACTCGATGCGGATCTTCAGGTTGCGAAAGAGCTTACGCGAAAGATCGCCACGGCCAAGCTGAACAAGACCTTCGAGTCCTATTTTCAGCGATTGAGCCTCCCCCACGCCGGGAGGAAGCAGCTCAAGATTTTCTATGTGAATCAGGCACCGACTTCCCCGCCAACCTTTATCCTGTTCGCGAATTTCCCGGACTCCATACCGGAGCACTACAAACGCTACCTCGAGAACGCCCTTAGAAACACGTTCGGCTTCAAGGGTGCACCAATCCGGCTCTTCTTCAGAAAGCGTTAAAGGATGGGCATGGAGCATTAATAGCGATGCACACTTCTGTGGCGACACTCATCGGTGACACTGCATGGATCACGATTCTGCCGACCGTTCTTTTTCTATGGAGAAAAAAAAGCACCGAAAATAGTGGGCCAACGAAGAAGCGGCCCGCAGCCGGCGGGAACTGGCTTTACGTGGGCAGGGACGAAGACAGGACCCCTTTTTATCTTGACACAGAGAGCCTCTCCCGCGAGCCTGGCAATGCTGTGAAGGTCCGGATGTGGGTTAAATACAAGCCGCTCAAAAGGAGTGCTGCATTTCTGAACGCGGAGTCTTTTCTCAAGGCATCCGGGAGGAGCCACGAGCCTTTTGATCACATTCGACAGAGGCTGGAAATAGATTTCACAAAAAATATGGCGCGTGATCTGGAGCTCGTATTCAGCGCACCGGACGGCCGAGCCATCGACTCAGTGGAGTACCGCACTCCTGAATTGAAGGAGATCACTTCCGGAAGCCTTTACGACCTGCTAATGAAAATAGCCGAAGGCGCCTGGAACCCCGATCGTTTCCCTGCAGATCCTGAGTTACGCGTGAAATTGCAGGAAAAACTGAAGGAGATAAATGAAGCGTTCGAAGCGTTCGAGACGGCCGGAGAGTGACCGGCGGCATGGCCGGTTTAAGGACCATCACGCCTGCGGCGTGATTCAAGGACCGCTTCCTTACAGGATGCCACGCTACCGCTTAAGGATCGGCCTGCGGCCTTGAGGTAGTTGTCTCATGCCTCAGGCGCAAGCGGTCCTTGAAGTCCGAAGGACCGATCCTCTCACGCTTTCCCGTGCCGAGACTCGGGAGGCTTGAAAAGGATACACATATGTGTTACATTCTACACTAGAAGACTGTACGGTCTTAACAAACTAGAGGGGGGAGTCATGAAGACCTTGAGGCTCACAATTTGTCTTGTGATGGTCTGTACGCTCGTTCTGCTTGCGGGCCAGAGCGCCTTCGGTGCGATAAAGATAGTCAAGTTTAACGTACCCAGCTGCGAATGACCGGTTACTGAAACATGGGCACGGGATGCCATGTGGAGAACCAAAGGTGTGAAGGACGTGGATTCCAACTGGATGCTCCACGTGATGAAAGTGAAATACGATGACCAGGTAACAAACTTCGACGCCCTGGTAAAGGAGCTGAGCAAAGCGGGCTTTGAGGTAGATGGCAAGCCCGAATACCTGGAGCCCGAGGATTCGGAGTAACACGCGGTTGTGGGGGGGATGAATCTCCCCCCTCCTTACCCTGCACCATTTCATTTCCGACCTGAACCTGTAACCTCAAAAACAAAGGCCCAAAGCAGGGCCATGGACCTACTGGCGTTCCGGGGCCCTGAATAATACCAATTCGTATTCAAGATGGAGACCGAGGCGGCAGCGAGGAGCCGACGCAGGCGTACTATAAGTACGTCGAGGAGAGCGACATAGCGACAACGAAGGTATACGCTTGAATACAAATTGGTATAAGAGTTGTGGAAGAGATAGTTGAACGCGAGGCTTACGTGCATTATATTTTAAGCAACAGATGTTACGTCGCTGACGAGAGGAGACTGAATTCATGAAGACCTTGAGGCTCACCATTCTTCTTATGATGGCCTGTACGCTCATGCTGCTTGCAAGCCAGAGCGCCTTCGGTGCGATAAAGATAGTCAAGTTCACCGTACCCGCTTGCGAATGACCGGTGACCGAAGGATGGGCACGGAGTGCCCTGTGGAGCGTCAAAGGCGTGAAGGACGTGGATTCCAACTGGATGATTCACTGGATGAAAGTAACGTACGATGACCAGGCAACAAACTACGACGCCCTCGTAAAGGCCCTTGCTAAAGAGGGCTTTTACATTGAAGGCGAGCCCGAGTATCTGCAATAACTACGGGTGCGCTCAACCGCTATCCTGGCGGGAAAAAATGCGCGTGAAATCGGGTATCAACAGGCGCCTGGCGTAGGCCGGCACCTTTGATGCGAGTTCGCTATAGTTCTTTTTGCCGGCTATCACATCGGTGACAGCCTCGCAGACGGCTTGCCCCTTGAGGCGAAAGAGATGATTACGGATGGCAGCGGGACCATACAGAAGTTTTCCCAAGTCCATGGCTGGCCTCAGTTCCTTTAATATTTTCTCTTCGATTGCTTTCAGATATGCTTCTTTTACGGCCGTTTCGGTGAAATCTCCCGCAACGAGCGCCCGCGCAGCCGCCTGACCACTCACCACAGCGAACGATATGCTTTCTTCGCCGGTCACGGGGTCTGCCAGACCGGCTGCGTCCCCTGCCAGAAGAACCCGCCCTTTTACGAGATCATCACTTCTGGGCCTTGAAGAAACCAGCGCTCCATGCCGGACGACGCCGTTGTTCAGTGGAATGCCCAGCGACCATAGATGTTTTTCCAGCAATCCGGTGAGGCCCACACTGCCGCGCTTCATGGTGGCAGCGCCCACTGACAGGTGGGAGCCCTTTGGAAAAACCCATGCATAGCCTGACGGCACCGGACCAAAGTCAAACCGTGCGCTATTCGCAAACTTTTCGAAAATCTCCTTATCGACAGGCACCTCCCACTCGATGGCAGGGACAAGCCTTCGCGTTTCGCGCCAACCCGCCTTTTTCGCGATTGAACTCGTTGAGCCGTCCGCCGCTATCACGAAAGAGGCCGAAAGAAAGCCTCTATTTGTTTCCACCGTAACAGAGCCGGCCCCGAGGGCGACGTCAAGTACGTTACATTCTTCCCACAGGTCTGCCCCGGCCTTCTGGGCGCCAACGGCGAGGAGGCGGTCCAGCTTGTCACGCATGGACATGAAGACTACCGGCTCGTGCCTCGTAACAGTGAAGTGCAGACCGGCATCGAGCATGTGTAACTCGACGGTGAAGCATTCCCGCTCAACGGTTTCTTTGACGTCCGGCGGTAGGACCCGCATCGCTCGCCCAACTATCCCAGCCCCACACGCTTTGTAGCGCGGCATTTTGGTACGCTCAAGCAGTGCGACGTGCACCCCTTGCTCGGCGAGTAGGCGCGCAGCGGAGGAACCAGCGGGACCAGCACCCACGACGATGACATCGTACTTCATAGGCGTATACTGCAACTTTCCATAAAGCACACACGCTGTCAATAGGTCTATTTAGAGCTTATCCATAAATAATATTCACCGCTTTGATCTTTCTCCAACAGATAATAGCACAGGCCAAGTGGACCAATGCCTCATAGCTCGCCGTTCGTTTC
>JADGQN010000139.1 GCA_017881765.1 Syntrophobacterales bacterium
GGCCAGAGTGCCGACGAGCAATTGCTCAGCCTTTTTTGCTCTCATCGGAACAGGGCCTACAGCCCCAAGGATGATGCGCGCCCGCTCCACGTGGGTCCCTACTGCCACAACACTGACAGCCACACCGACAACGGCAAGTGCGCCCGACCGGCGCAGTCCGAACTTGAAATAGGCGCTGCCTGTCGTCGGCTGATCGGCGATGGTGATCTCGGTGAGGATCTCATCAGGTTCAATGGCTGAACGATGTGGCCCCACAAAGAATTCCTCCAGAGGCAGTATCCTCTTCCCATATCTGCCCACGAGGGTCACGTGCGCGTCCAGGGCAATCAGGATCGGCGGGAGGTCCGCTGAAGGCACGGCATTCACCAGGTTGCCGCCGATGGTCCCTCTGTTCCGTATCTGATTATTGGCCATGGAGTGGGCGGCATCCGGAATTGAAGGATACCTTTTCTGCAGCAATTCCGAGTTGACGAGGTCGTTATGTGTGACCTTGGCGCCGATCACAAGGCCCCTTCCTGGAATGTACGCGATCCCGTCCATATTCTGGATGTTCTTGAGCGAGACAAGCACTTTCGGCGCAATCAATTCGTTCTTCATCTTCGACAGCACGTCAGTGCCTCCCGCAAGCACCTTTGCGTCGCTGCCCAGGCTCGCCAGGAGTGCGCATGCCTCGTCCAATGTCTCCGGCGTGTGATAGTCGAAGTCAGGTATGTACATCGTCTCCTCCTCTCCCATTTTTGTTCATCAAGGTGAATTGTTCAGCAGGTATACTATAGTATCTGCATGTGAATGTCAAGTTATAAAACCTCATTTACTCAATAGTACTAGGCATTATTTGTTTCACAAGCCGCCGCTGCGCCCTAGCACGTTTCGCAAGCCATTATGTTTCTTATAGAGAATATGTTGATTCAGCTTCGCTGCCTGTCCCGCAATGGGGGTGGTCATACCCTCCTATGATGTAATACTAATTATTCCAAAGCTGTATTGCATCATTGCCACGACTGCTCTCCTCTATCGATGGGGAGAGGCGTGCTGTTTACCCTGTGCAGACATGCTAGTGACGCTGGTACTTGTACCCTCTCCCCTGGCGGGAGAGGGAGAGGGTGAGGGGGGATGACGAACCGTTACGCTTGGCGGGAGTTGTGCGTTTATATTACTTCTTGCGTGTACCCTCAAGGCCTGCGAGAAGTGTCTCATTGCCGCCCGGGATCACCATCTCGAAGACCGACTCGACCGAAGTGTAGTCATAATATCCGAGCCGCGCCAAAGGACGTATCTTCAGGATGTCGAGGCACCCATCCGGGCGGATCACCTCGTCCTTTATGTGCACAAGCACTACCCGGCCGATTACCACGTCTGTGGCGCCTTTGGGCCCGTTACCCGCAAGCCGGAGAGTCTGGTGGTACCGACATTCGAACTGGACGGGAGACTCCGCTACCCGGCACGGTTTCACCCGAATTGATGGCGCTTTGGTCAGGCCCGCCAATTCGAACTCATCCACCTCCGGCGGCACCTCTTGCGCCGAGCGGTTAACCGCGTCGCGCAGGTCGTAGGTAGCCATGTTGTACACGAACTCGCCGGTAGCCTCGATATTGGCCACC
Organism: Syntrophobacterales bacterium; assembly: GCA_017881765.1. Lineage (GTDB taxonomy): Bacteria > Desulfobacterota > Syntrophorhabdia > Syntrophorhabdales > WCHB1-27 > JADGQN01. The sequence goes on from JADGQN010000139.1 coordinate 1,602, forward strand.
GTGTCCTTCCGCGCCCCCGTGGTGGTCTGGCCGGCAGAAAACATCACGTAGGCAGGGTCAAAGTTCAAGTTCTGGAACTGGCTGTATGGCGCCAGGTTGTGCACGCCTTCAGGGCTGACGGTTGAGATCCATCCGATGGGCCGGGGCACTACACAAGATTTGAAGGGGCTATGGATCAGGCCATGGTCATTCTTGTCAGGGTCGTAATACATGCAGTTCTCCTCCTTAAAAGTCGCCCAGCCTCAGGGCCCGGCAATCATTAGCCGAATCGGACAGCGTTACATCCCAAGGTACCTTTTGCGTATTTCATCATCGCCGAGAAGCGCTGCCGCGTTTCCGTCGGTCACAATGCGACCCGTCTCCATAATGTATGCGCGGTCCGCGATCTTCAAAGCTGCTGCCACGTTCTGTTCCACGAGCAGGATGGGAATGCCGGCTGCGCGCAGGTCTTTGACGATGCTGAATATGTTCTGCACGAGCAGCGGCGCAAGGCCGAGCGATGGCTCATCGAGAAGCAGAAGCTTCGGCCGGGACATCAGGCCCCGCGCTATCGCAAGCATCTGTTGCTCACCGCCGCTCAAGGAACCGGCCTTACCGGCAAACCTCTCCTTCAATATCGGGAACAGGTCAAACACCGACTGGTAGAGCTTATCCAGCTCCGCTCTTTTGCATCCATGGGCATACGCTCCAAGCAGCAGATTTTGCTGAACGGTGAGCGTAAAGAAAATTTGTCTCCCTTCAGGGACGTGGCTGATGCCGGCCCGGACAATATCATCCGGCCTTTTCCGCGTGATCTCCTGTCCAAGAAAGGCAACGCTGCCCTTTGCAGGCGCGATCAGGCCGGAAATAACCCTCAAAAGAGTCGATTTACCCGCGCCGTTGGCGCCAAGCAGGCAGACCACCTCTCCGTGGCTCGCCTCAAGGCTTACGCCTTTAAGCACCTCAACCCGGCCGTAGCCAGCATGGATATCGCTCACCTTCAGCATTATCAAGAGCCCCCGTTTTCCATACATGCGCCCAGGTAAGCCTCTATCACCTTAGGATCAGCGCAGATGGCGGCAGGAGCCCCTTCCGCCAGCCAACGTCCGAAATCAAGCACCACAATCTCGTCCGATACGTTCATCACCAACTTCATATTGTGCTCGACGAGGAGAATCGTTATTCCCCTGGCCCTGATAGCGGAAAGAAGCTGCATGAAGCCCTCCACTTCGGCATCGTTCAGGCCTGACGCCGGCTCGTCCAGCAGCAGAAGTTCCGGCTGAGACATGAGCGACCGCGCAAGCTCCAGGAGCCTCTGGTTACCGAAAGAGAGGGCGCCAGGCAGCATAGCGGCAGCCCATTCAAGACCCACGAAGGCAAGCGCATCCATGGCCTGTTCCCGTACCACCCTCTCCTCTCTGGCGGTTTTCCGGCGAAAAAAGAGTGCCCCGCAGATGGTCGGCTTGAGCAACTTGTGGGCGCCCAGCATCACGTTATCGAGGACCGTCGCGTTATTCACCGTGAAAAGCCTGATGAGTTGAAACGTCCTGGATAGGCCAAGCAGCGCGATTCTATCGGTGCTCATCCCGATGAGTTCCTGCCCCCGGAAGTAGATATGGCCTATGTCAGGAGGAAGTAACCCGTTAATCACGTTCAGCAGCGTTGTCTTGCCCGCGCCATTCGGCCCTATCAGCGCCTTGATGTGACCGGCTCGCACCTCAAAAGTGACATCCGTCAGGGCATGTACCCCTTCGAAAGACTTCGTGACATCCGCGATCCTGAGAATCATCTCAGCCGATTGAGCCATCGTTCCCCTATCCTGTGTATGCGCTACCCTCACGCCTCGATCTTCGTACCGGTCGCATCATCGCGCACTCCTCGCGAAGACCCGCTCCTTGATGCCCGTAAGGATGCCGAAGAGGCCTCTGGGCATGAAGACCAGCACCACGATAAGTATGATGCCGTTCATGAGCAGCTCATAGTCCTGGAACTGATACGTAAACTCGGGCAGCAGCTTTAGGAAAACCGCGCCCAGCGCAGGTCCATAGATCGTGCCTATGCCACCCAGATAGAGCATCACCAGAATGTTGATGGAGGTCATCACGCCAAAGTCATCAGGCGCAAGAAATCCCATATAGTGGGCGAACAGAGAGCCGGCCAGCGATGCGTAGCATGCGGACAGCACATAGGCGCGGACCTTGTATCTGGCACAGTCGATCCCGAAGGTCTTCGCGGCAGTCTCGTCGCTGTGGATTGCGATGAGTGTCCTGCCAAAAGGGGAGCGGGCAACCGCCACGCTGCTGCCGACCACCAGGAGCACCATTGCCCAGACCAAATAGTAGTAGTGGACATGATTGTCGAAGCTAAACCCCGGGACGCTGAAAGCAGGCACGTCCCGAAGCCCGGACGCCCCGCCCGTGAGCCATTGCAGCCCGATGATAAGTGTCACGATGATCTCGTTAAGGGCCAATGTCGCCATAGCCAGATAGTACTCTTTGAGAGCAAGCACAGGCCTGCCCACTCCCCAGGCGACGGCGCCGCTCAGCGCCATACCCGCGATCAGGGCGAGCACCGGGGACGCGCCATATTTGGCAGTCAGTATACCGGAGACGTATGCGCCAATGGCGAAGAAGGCCGCGTGGCCCACCGAGATCTGTCCCGCAAATCCCATGAGCAAATCAAGGCTCACCGCCAGAATGATGTAGATGCCGACGAAGATGAGGACACCGCTTTTGTAAGCCGACATCCCGCCGAGCGTGGGCGGGTAGAGCGCGATGAAGAGTAGAAGAATTATCCACCAGTATCTGCCGAGCCTCCTCATACCTCGCGGCTCCGCGTCGCCCCGAAAAGCCCGCTCGGCTTGAAGATGAGAACAATGATCAGCAGCGTGAAAACGATCGTGTCAGAGAACTGGGAGGAGATGAGGCCGATGGTGTAAGCTTCAACAACACCCAGGAGATAACCGGCGACCACGGCGCCAACGATGCTCGCGAGCCCTCCGACTGACATGGCGATGAAGCCCTTGACCATAGGCATCACCCCGCTCGAATACTGCATGAAAAGGAGCGGCGCCACGGCCATACCCGCCAGGGCCCCGATGCCTGAACCCCAGGCCCAGGAGAGAAAAGCCGCCTTTTCCGTGCTGATGCCCATCAGGCTCGCGCCGAGACGGTTCTCCGCGCAGGCCCTCATGGCAACACCCATCGTCGTTTTCTCAAAAAAAAGCCAGATGACCAGGAGCACGAGGATCGTGATGCCGATAATCCAGAGCACCTGGGGCTGGAGCGTGGCACCGAACACGCCTATGGGCTTGCCGGCCGAGAAAGGCGGGAGGATCTTCGACTCCTTTCCCCAGATGAGGAGCGCCAGCCCCCGCAGGGCCAGCGAGATGGCAATGGTCATGACAATGAGGCTCCCCACCGATGCGTCCCGGATGGGCCTGATGAGGAACCGCTCCACAAGCGCACCAACAGCCGCGGAGATGAGGACGGAACACGCAAACGCAAGAGGCATGGGCAAGCCTTTCGAGGTCAGGGTGACCATGGTCAAGGCCCCGATCACGAAGAACTCGCCCTGGGCAAAGCAGATGAGCAATGAGACCTTGTAGACGATGACAAGGCTCACCGCGATCAACGCATAGACAGACCCGGAGGTAAGTCCGCTGAAGAAAAACTGGACCAGTGTGGAGAATTCGTTCACGGACCTGCCTCAGTGAGACCTTAATCGAGAACCGCCCACTTGCCATCCTTGATGGTGAGCAGGATCATGTCTTCCGTGCGCGTGCCCTGGTGATCCGTCGGAGACATGTTGTACACGCCGTTACAGCCCGGAAAGTTCTTGGTGTTCTCAATGGCGTCGCGCAGCTTCACGGGGTCGTCCGACTTGGTGACCCTCAGACCTTCCGCGATCAACGCGACCGCGTCAGCCTGCTGGCCCGAGTAGTAATTGGCCGGCTCGCCGTACTTGGCCTGGTATGCCCTGGAGAATTCGACGACGACCTTCTTGACCGGGTCGGTGTCCGCGAGGGTCTCGGTGGCCATTATCTTACCCGACGGCACAATGACCGTGCCCGGTGTCTGAGCAACCAGTTTCAGAAAACCGGGCGTAGCATTGCCGTGGCTGACAACGAGGGGTATGTTCATGCCCATCTGGGCCATGTTGCGCGCCAACAGCGCTGCAGGCTCACCGGTGGTGAAGGCCATGATCGCCTGGGGATTGAGTGTGCGTAGCTTGGCAAGCTGCGTAGTCACGTCCGGGGCTTTCACGTCAAACTTCTCTTCCCCCACGAGGGTGATCTTGTAAGTAGGGGCGTGTTTCCGGGCGATGCCGGAGCCCAGTTCCCCGAGCGGGCCGATGGGCATGAGCAGCGCAACCCGGCTGATTCCCTTTTTCTGGAAATACATCATCGGGCGGGAGATGGCAAAATCCGTCGGGTGGGCATTATTGAAGGTGAATGTTTCCTTGTCTGAGAGCGCATAGCCTGACTGGATGACCGCCGGAACCTTAGATTTGTTTGCCACCGATGAGACAGCGCCGGATACAACAGCCGTCCCCGTGCCCATCATGGCGACAACACCGTCCCTGGAAATCAGGCGCTGGGCGTGCCGCGTTGCCGTTTCAGGCAATGACTGGTCGTCATAGGAGACCAGCTCCAGCGGCCGGCCGTTAACGCCCCCTGCCCTGTTGATCATCTCCACCTTTACCTCGGCCCCTTTTTTCATGTACTCACCAAGCCAGGAAAGATAGCCGGTCAGAGGCACAATGAATCCGATCTTGTAAGGCGTCTTGCTCTGCGCCTGGGCACCATTGAAGAGCCCGGTGCAAAAGAAAAGAGACGTCACCACCGCCATGACAACGAGCGTTTTTTTCATGATCATCCTCCTTTTCAGGTTTTCTCAATTAGACCACCTTCAAGACAAGAGCTCTTGCACTATATGGCCGTTTGTTGGTAAAAAAGTGCTGATTCCAGGTTGCCTTCATTCATAGACCCGTGTTTGGACACGGGTACCCCTCTTCGTTGCCTGCGGAGGCACGACTCCGACGTACTTATAGTACGCCTCCGTCCTTACAGGATGCTTCGCTATCGCTATCCTCCTGGTCGCCCGGGGTACCCGGCCGAAGGCTGGGTCGTATTTTTGAATGCAACCTGGTATGATTCCAGGCTAGCCGCGGTTTGGCGGGAACTTGAAGGCACCATCCCTGAACGCCCTGGGGGTGCAGTTGACTCTTTTCTTGAAGACCTTTGTGAAGTAACTCTGATCGTTATAACCGACCTCGTATGCGATTTTGCCGATCGGCATATCCGTGTTCTTAAGCAAAGCCTGCGCTTTCTCCATCCTCGTCTTCGCGACGCAGTCACCCAGGGTTAACCCATGTTCGCTTCTGATCCGGTGGATGAGACGCGACGGGCTCAAACCGACTTCCCGCGCAATGCGATCTACCGTCAAATCGTCGGTGTAATGGGCTTCGACAAAACGGAGGACCTTTGTCAGGAGGCCTGACTCGCGCCTTTGCTTGGAAATGTTATCGGATACGCTATCCAAGACCCTGACAATCCAGAGGCTAAGGGTTTCCTGGTCTTTTACGTGCTCCCACTCCACCCCGAATCCTTGCTTCAACTTTGCCAATAACTCGATGTCCACACCTTCTTCGACTGCCGCATCAATCATGGCAAGGAAGAGCTCCAGGATCGTGATCTTGAGTTGCTCAAGAGAATCGAAGTGCCGCAGTAGAGCCAGTGACAATAATTGATACAGGATCTGTTTGGCTTTCACATCGTCTTGTTTCCGGATACTCTGGATCAGCTCCCGCTTCTGCTGGCAATGGAGCTTCGTGACAAGATAAAGACCGGGGTCAGGCCTTGTATCCTCTTCTTTCGACTCTGTATCGACCGGGGCTTTGAACGCCGCGGTCTCCCGGGATCGAACCAAAGCATCGCGGGCCGGACCGCAGAGCAGATCGTCCAGCCTGGAGATAAGCCTCGCTTTCCGATCACCGTACATCTCTTCAAGACCCGGGATCGAGGAAAATGTCTTTGCCAGGTGCCAGGTCCCGTCTTTCACGACCAGCAGAACCACATGTTCGAGTTGCGTGCCGTAGTGGTCGATGGGAGAGAAATCGTAGGTGCCCTGCATCCCGTTAAAAGCCCTGATGTTTTCAATCGCTTCGCACATCTCCCCCGGCTCGGGGCCTGTCGCTCTCAAGCCCTCTGATAGGAGATCTATAGCGTCTCCCAGCTCGGCGGAACAATAGTTCGCCGGTCCCCCGTAACGCTGCATATGCCGCGCGTTGAAGCCATCGAGAATGGTCTTACAGGGATCGGTCTCCGGAATAGAATCCAGGACCATGCTCTTTCCTGAAGGCACAATGAGAGGCACTGATATGTGAGAAACGAGTTTCAGGAACGCAGGATTGGCGTTCCCATGGGAGACCAGGAGGGGCACATTAAAGCCCTGCTGCGCCATTCTTCTCGCGACGTGAGCGGCCGGTTCTCCGGTGACGAATGAGAAAAGGGCCAAAGGCTTGGCATCGCGCAATCGTTCCAGTTGGAATGTCACATCCGGCGCTCCGACATCGAACCTTTCCTCTCCGACGATCTTTATGCCCAGTCGATCCGCCAGCCGCCGGCCCAGCCGGCTTCCCAATTCACCAAGCGGGCCGTGAGGCATGAGCAGTCCTATTCTGTTTATGCCTTCTTCGCGGAAGTATTGAAACGAGCATGCGACCGCGAATTCGGTTTTGTGGGCCGTGTTAAACACAAATCGATCCTTGACAGGATCAACTGCGTATCCGGAGCTGAGAAATGCAGGGATCCTGTATCTGTTCGCGATTTGAGCGACGGCTCGCGAGATCGGCAAAGAGCCCGTACCTACCAGCGCAATCACCCCGTGCCTGAAGATCAGGCCTTCAGCTACCCTGGCTGCTAAGTTCGGAGAGGATTGGTCATCATACCCGATCAGCCTGAGGCGCTGTCCATTGATACCGCCGGCCTCATTGACCATGTCAACTTTCAGGACGGCCGCCTTCTTCTTCTGTTCTCCGCTCCAGGAAAGGTATCCCGTCATCGAAAAAATCCCTCCGACGCGGAATTCCTCTCCTTCGAATCGTTGCCCGGCTGCGCGCATGTCGCTAGCGGTCTCCTTTCCGAGACTCGTTCCTACTTCTACAACACTTCCACGTCAAGTCAATCAGTGTTCCACCACCTGTTCCATTCATTTTTTCCTGGAAGGGCCGCCGGCCTCAACAACCTGTTTCTTCAGCTCTCGTTTGAGGATCTTGCCCGCCGGGCTCTTCGGAAGCTCGGAAACCGAGATATACTCCTTGGGCACTTTAAACGCAGATAAACACGATTTCAGGAACGCCTTTATCTTCTCAGGGACAACCGATTGTCCTGCCTTCGGCACAATGAAGGCGGCTACGCGTTCGCCCCACTCCCTGTCGGGAAGTCCGATCACGGCGCACTCCTCCACTTCCGGCAGGGTGTAGAGCTGCTCTTCCACCTCGCGAGGATAGACATTCTCGCCGCCCGTAATGATCATATCCTTCAGACGGTCGACGATGTAAACGTAACCGTCGGCGTCAAGGACGCCGATATCGCCCGAGCGGTACCAGCCGTCCTGCCAGAAGGCCAGGCTGGTTTCTTCAGGGTTGTCCAGGTACCCCCTCATGATGTTGGGGCCCAGGATGCAGATCTCACCTTCCTGCCCCGTCTCCAGGCGCATTCCTTCCCGATCCCTGATCTCGACTTCCACCAGGTGGACCGCGGTTCCCACTGATCCGGCAACGTGCCTATGGTAGTGGTTATAAGTTACGGCTGATGCCGATTCCGTCATCCCGTACCCTTCAGAGATAGTAATGCCGGTGCGCTCCTTCCACTGCCTGATGATCTCCACGGGGATACTGGCCGCGGCGGAAAAACTGTAACGAACACGGCCCAGTTTCTCCTTCAGCCGCTCAAGTGTCAGAAGTCGCGTGTAGACGGTCGGTACCGCGAAGAGCTTGGTTATCCGGCCGCTCTGGGTGGCCTCCAATACGCGATCCAGGTCGAAGGTAGGCAAAATCTCAAGACAGCCGGCGCTCATGATCGTTGCGTTCATTACGTGCATCTGACCGAACACATGATTGAAAGGCAGGAAGCAGAGTGCCCGGTCAGCCTCGGTGGATCGTTCGCTGTAGGCAACGTTGTGTGCGGAGACGTTGATATTCTGGTGGCTCAGCATCACCCCTTTCGGGATACCGGTGGTGCCGCCCGTATAAAGAATCGCCGCAGTATCGGCCCGATCTCTTTCCACCGCTTTGAATGATCCTGAGCCCATCTCCACCAGGTGCGCCATGTCAATGTCACCATCGGGGCATATAATCTTCTCCAGTCCCGCAGAACCCTTCAATTTCTCCAGCTCACGCAGCCTCTCCGCGCCGGCGAGCATAAACCGTGGCCTTGCGTGGTTGACAAGGATCGTCAGCTCCGCACCGGTCAGGACGCTGGAGTACGTCACAGCGACCGCGCCTGCCTTAATCACGCCAAAGTAGAAGGCAAGCCAGTCGGCGGAGTTGGGAGCGCAGAGACCTACGTGCTGGCCTTGTTTGACGCCCATGTTGATCAAGGCCGTCGCGACCCGACTGGCCCGATCGTTAAGCTGCGCGTACGTTGTGTCG
>JADGQN010000140.1 GCA_017881765.1 Syntrophobacterales bacterium
TTGAGGAAGCTTATCCACCTTCTCTTCGAGCTGGTTCATCCGGTCTAAGAGCGACCTGATGGCAATCGCCTGGGGATCGGGCATGAACTCCCTGTCAAGCTCTATGCGCTTGTCTCCCTCGACTCTGAAGACCACCTTGCCAGGAATACCCACGACAACGGAGTTGGAAGGTATCTCAGAAATCACCACGGAATTGGCGCCAATCCGTGTATTGTCACCGATCTTCACGGGGCCGAGCACCTTCGCGCCCGCGCCAACCACCACGTTATTACCGATCGTGGGGTGGCGCTTGCCTTTCCGCCATGTTGTTCCGCCCAATGTGACCCCATGGTACAGGGTCACATTGTCCCCGATCTCCGAGGTCTCACCGATGACGACCCCCATGCCGTGGTCTATGAAGAAGGCCTTTCCGATGGCTGCGCCCGGGTGTATCTCAATGCCTGTCAGGGCCCTTCCCACGTGGGAAGTGAATCGACCGAGAAAATAGAGCCGGCGGGTCCAGAACCAGTGAGCAAGCCTATAGACAAGCACGGCGTGGAAGCCGGGATAGCAGAAGAGTCCCTCCGCTACGCTGCGCGCCGCAGGGTCCCTTTCGAATACAGCCTGTATGTCCTCGCGAATTTGTCTGAACATTGTAAAAGCCTATTATACAACGATCTTGACTATATCTGTCAACTAACGAGGCCGCCCAAGCTTTGTGCCGCAGCCTATCTCCCGAAGTCTTTTTTTCTCGGCCGGAGGCGCTAAGACCTGCGTGCGAGATGGTACTCCGTGTCCGCGTCGCTTTCCATATCCGGGTAAACAACATTTTTTGTTTCGATACCGCAGGGAGGTTACAACCCCAATCCCGCACAGAAGCCCGTCATTATGGGCATTGCAGGACTCCACACACGGTCCTTTCGACAAAAGGCTTAATACTTCTTGCGTACAAAAAATAACCTGATAGGCAATTGTTATAGGCTGAGAACAAAAGTAACCTGTTACCATGGTTGCAGGGAATCACGTATGAGTATCATCATGACTGTTGCAATCCATGGTTTGGGATTTCAAGACTCTTAAGAAGAGAGGAGGTGAGCAGCATGGAAAAGATCAAGAGGTTTCTGAAAGGTGAGGAAGGCGTGACGGCTATCGAGTATGGTCTGATCGCTGCCCTGATCGCTGTCGTCATCGTTACTGCAGTGACCACGGTTGGAACCAAACTGAGCTCCACGTTTACCACAGTTGGCAACAAACTGCCCTAAGGCTTTTGAGGGGAACGCAGGCCAATCGGGTCTGCGTTCCCCAGTTTCACGAGAGAGACGGAAGGACAAAATATTTGAGATGGTTCAATCCACTGTGAGGTGAAAGGATATGAAAAGCATGGAGAGGATAAAAAAGTTTCTGAAAGGTGAGGAAGGCGTGACGGCTATCGAGTATGGTCTGATCGCTGCCCTGATCGCTCTCGTCATCGTTACTGCAGTGGGCACGATCGGAACCAAACTGAACACCAAGTTTACCGAAGTTGGTGCCGCAGTGAAGTAAAACTTTTGAGGGGGACGCAGGCCAATCGGGTCTGCCTGCCCCGGTTTATGGAGTATAAGGGTGAAGGGTGAGGGGGCTGACTTAAGATCGAGCACGAAGGCTGCGATAAGATTAGTATGTGAAACGCCACATCTTGATATAAGCAGAACCAGGTGAGGTAGGACTTGATGACTCTTATCGCTGCAATTGCTATCTCTTTAATAGCCGCTGTGACTGACCTCCGCAGCAGGCGTATTCCCAACTGGCTTACGTATTCCGCAATGCTGCTTGGAGTTGGCCATCATACCATTGCCAATGGAGTGCTGGGATTCTTTTTTGGCACGGGTGGTCTCTTTCTGGGGCTTGCCCTGCTTATCGTTTTTTATCTGGCCGGTGGCATGGGCGCCGGCGACGTGAAGCTTATGGGTGCGGTCGGCGGCCTGCTGGGACCAAAAGGTGTCTTTATCGCCTTCATTTTTACCGCCCTTGTTGGCGGCATTTACGCGATCATGCTCCTTCTCGTGCGTTTCCGCGTGAAGGGCACCGCAGTCAGGTTGAGCACAATGTTCAGTTCGTTGCGGTGCGGCACAAGCCTTACCGCCGCGCCTGTCGGCACGAATGAAAAAACCGCCGTTCTCAATTACGGTGTCGCTATAGCAATTGGAGTAGCCCTCTCTATTATATGGAACCTTTACGGATAAGGACAGAGTGACGATAACACTATGAAAGAGGCAGCTCTGTTAATTTTTTAAATAAAAAGACCGGGAGTTGAGTGATGGGAAAAAGCAAAGCGCTCGTAATACTTGGCATCGGCGTACTGATCGCGTTCGTAGCCAGCCTGTTCACGTACGGCTGGCTGCAGAAAAAGGGCAGAGCGCAGGCACAGACTCAGGAAATAATATCAGTCGTGGTGGCGTCATCCGACCTTCCATGGGGCACGATGCTGACCACGGACATGGTGAAGCTGACGCCCTTTCTTAAACAGAGTCTGCCCGAAGGCCACTTTGCCAATGCCACCCAGGTGGTGGGCAGAACGCTCATCCACCCGGTTAAGGTGAATGAGCCCATATTTGATTCGAGGCTCGCGCCGACCGGCTCCCAGGGTGGCGGGGTTGCCGCTGTAATAACTCCGAAAAAACGGGCCATGGCTGTCAAGGTGGACAAAGTCGTCGGCGTATCAGGCTTTATTCACCCGGGTAACCGCGTCGACGTGCTCGTCACCCTCTCCCAGATCGGAAAAGTGCCAACCCCAATCACGAAGACGGTTCTGGAGAATGTGCTCGTGCTCGCGACAGGGGCTGAAACAGACAAGACGGGCAATCGGGAGAAGCCCTCTCAGGTAGACGTCATCACCCTGGAGGTCTCACCGGAGGATGGTGAGAAGCTCGCGCTGGCATCCAGCGAAGGGAAGCTGCAGCTCGCCCTGAGAAACTCTGCTGACACAGGCGACGTGGTCACGAAAGGGACCACCTTCCCCATCCTGCTTGGCTCGTACGGTGGGCCGGGTCAGGTGAGCAAGGAGGAGCAGCCCGTAAAACCGAAAAAACAGGTGACAAAAAAGCAGGTGGCTGAATCGGCACCGCCGCCACCGCGCCCTACGGTTTCCGTTGAGCTGGTCAAGGGCGGCACGATCAGTTCCGTGAATTTCAACAAGGGGGAATAGGACCCATGCTAAACCAAAAGATAAACCTTCACATGAAAGACCTTCATCTAACGACGTGGAAAAGGGAGCTTTGCCTCGGAGCCGTTCTCCTGCTCTGTCTCTCTTTCGTATGCGCGTCCGGATCAGTCTTATGGGCAGCCGAGTCCGGAACGGTAAACACAACCCAGGCCGAAAAGTTGATTGTCACCGTGGGAAAGTCGGTGGTGATCGACAGCAGTACCCCCGTGAAGAGGGTCTCGCTGGCCGCGCCGGACGTCGCTGACGCCCTTGTGCTCTCTCCGCGCCAGGTCTACGTAACCGGCAAGGTCCCCGGAGTGACGACGCTAACAATATGGAGCGACCCTGACAAGGTGTCGAGGGTCTTCGATGTTGAGGTCCAGCCCGATATCACCCGATTGAAGGCTAACCTCCATGAACTGCTGCCGGGAGAACGTGACGTTCGTGTCACGACCTCCAACGGCGGCATCACCCTGTCGGGCACCATCTCTAGCACGGGGAACCTGAGCCAGGTTGAGGCTATAACCCAGGCCTTTGCGCCCCAGGATAAGGATGGAAAGCCCAAGATCACAAATCTCCTCGAAGTTGGAGGCGTGCAGCAGGTGATGCTCGAAGTCAGGGTATCGGAGATGTCCCGGAGCCTCATCAGGAAAATGGGCATCAACTTCTCCGTTCTGAGTCAGAGCGGGAACCAGCTTGGACTCAGCTTACTCGATAACCTGGTTAGATTGCCAAGTACCGGAGCGTTTCCAGCTGACCCGCTGACCGTCACGGATAACATCAATGGGATTCTCCGTTTTCTCGCAGGCGGGTCCACCTGGACGGTCTTCATCGACGCGCTGAAAGACCAGGGGCTGGTGAAAGTACTCGCTGAGCCTTCCCTGACCACGCTCTCCGGCAGGCAGGCGAGCTTTCTCGCGGGCGGCGAGTATCCTGTACCCGTTCCCCAGGCATCGGCCGGGGGGACCCTCATCACTATCCAGTACAAGCCCTTCGGTGTGGCCCTCAACTTCACCCCGACCGTGCTGAGCAGCGGCAAGATCAGTATGCTCGTAGCCCCCGAGGTTTCGGACCTGGACTTCTCGAGGGCTGTTGCGCTCCAGGGGTATATCGTACCCAGTCTGACCACGAGGCGGGTTTCCACCACGGTTGAGCTGGCGGATGGACAGAGCTTTGCCGTAGCGGGACTTCTGCGTGATGACGTGCGCGAGATCGTGAGAAAGTACCCCGTGCTGGGAGATATCCCGATACTGGGCGCCCTTTTCCGCAGCACGAATTTCCAGAGGAACGAGACGGAATTGATCGTCATCGTCACACCGCACCTGGTAAAACCGGTTGACATGACCAAGCAGACCCTTCCGACCGATAGCTTTGTCGTTCCAAACGATTTCGAATGGTATCTCCTCGGCACCCTGGAAGGCACAGAGAAGCAACCGAACCGGACATCTTCATCGTCTTCATCATCTGGCCCGCCCGCACCCTTGATGAAGCGGGGCGGCCTGGAAGGTGATTTCGGACACATCATGCCGTAAGGAAAATAACGAGGAGGCAGAACGATGAGAGCATGGTTACTAATAATCGGATTGATCTTGATGGGAACGCTGGCCGGGTGCACGGGCTACAACACCGGTCTTGTGGCACAGGAGTGGGGCACCTCCTATAAGCTGGCAGTCGCTAACCAGACCCTGAACCCCGACGCTGAGAAGAACCTGAAGCCTGTATATGGCCTGGACAACAAGGCCGCGGATAAGGTCGTCAACAAGTACAACAAGGAGTTCGACAAGCCGCCGCAAGTCCCGGTATACAGCATGGGGATAGCCGGCGGTCTGGGCTCGGTGACTACTAGTACGGGGAGCCAATACTAACGGTGCAAGGTTAAGGTTGAAGATTAGAACAACGGGTTGAGGAAAAGACTAAAGCGAAGGTTAAGGTAAAGGAAACGTGGCGAGACTAGTCTGTAAGATGAGAGATAGCAAAGGAGCAACGATCGTCGAGTTCGCGCTGGTGCTGCCGATTTTCGCCTTGCTGCTCTTCTCGACCATCGAGTTCGGCAACTACTTTTTTGTCCAACACACGCTCCAGTTCGCCACCCGCGAGGGAACAAGACTGGCCCTGGTGGGAGGGACACTCAATGATCCCAAGGGGAATCCCATGAGCCGGCAGGCCTCGATCATCCAGACTATCAAGGATCATGCCTCTATCGCGGTCAACCCGGATGCGCTGCAAATCAGCATTTTCCCCCTTGGCCCGGGGTACGTCGACCCGGCCAACTGGCAAAACACCACCAACCCGGGCGGCGGCGGCATCTACATGCGGGTGCGTGTGCAGTACACGTTCAACTTTCTGACTCCGCTTATCCAGCAGTTTTTCCCTTCGGGTCAACACGTAATGACTGCCGAGGCCCTGTACAGAAACGAGTTGTTTTAATAGGAGAGTATGAAGGGATTGATAACTATGAGACCGACACAGAATAACCGCTGTAGACGCCTTGGTCAGCGAGGTATTGCAGCGGTGGAACTGGCGCTGATCCTTCCCCTCATGATCACTATGGCCTTTGTCATAATTGATTTCGGCATACTCATTCAAGCCAGGCTTATTGTCGCTAACGTTGCCCGGGAAGGGGGGAGTCTCGCCTCGCGTGATATTCAATCCGCCGGCAGCCTCATCTCGATGCTCCAGGCCGGGGCAAGCCCCCTGAACCTCAGCAGCAATGGCAGAATATACATATGGAAAATTCGCGCGGGCACCACAAAGAAAAACCCGGACCCTTTCATCGATCTGACCGTAAGCGCGAACGGAGGTGGCCTTTCCGTGGCCAGTTCCATCGGCAGTGGTAAGCCTAATCTCGGCTTATCCGCCCAACTGTATGACCACCTGGAATTTGATGACAGCCCCGGCCAGAAGACCGCCGACATTAGCGAGGTTACCGTAGTCGAGGTCTATTACAAGTACACGCCGGTCACCCCAATTTCCAAGTTCGTCCCCGGTCTGTTGACGGATAGTGGCGGCGGCACGATCATATTGAGCAAGGCGGTCTTCTGATGGCAGATCATATGGCAGGACATATGACGGGATATGCGGCAGGACATATGAAAGGTAAAACCATTGCCAACCAGAAAGGAGCGGTTTTGATAATCTTTGCTCTTCTCCTGCTCGTGCTCATCGGATTTGCTGCCCTGGCCATGGAAGCAGGGCGCTGGTACATGATAAGGGCTGAGCTTTCGAAGAGCGTCGATGCGGCGGCTCTTGCAGGGGCAAAGAATATATCCAACCCTTATGTCGACCCTCTGGTCCTGGCCCAGGAATTCGGGAGAGAAAACTTTCCTGCCGGATACGCGGGCACCCCTGCCATGGGCACTACGGGTGCTGCAACATTCAACGCAGTCCAGCTTCCGGACCACCGCATACAGGTGACCGGCTCGGTGACCGCCCTTGCGTACCTGGCCCAGCTTTTCGGAGTCAATCAGGTTGCCACGAACGCGACCGGGGTGGCCAAGAAGAACGAGGTCGAGATCATGCTGGTGCTCGACCGGTCAGGGTCAATGGGCTTCAACGGCGGGGCACCCATCGCTGACCTGAAGACGGCTGCAACGAGCTTCATCGGCTTCTTTGCAGACACCGAGGACACGGATAAGCTAGGGCTCGTCAGCTTTGCCACCGGGGTCACCGTCGATTTTCCTCTGGGGAATAATTATGTCAGCCCCATGACAAAAGCGATAGCCAAAATGAATGCTGTCGGGGCCACCAACGCTGAAGATGCTCTGGCACAGACGATGGGCCCAGGCGGACTCACCGACCAGACCGCAGTCGCCCCGGATAAGCGCGTTCAGCAGTTCGTCATTTTCTTTACAGACGGGAACCCCACAGCGTTCAGGGGAAGATTTACGTATAGCAGCACTGACTACGATGGGGTCGCTGTGGTGTTGTCGACGCTCAACACGAACACGAGCGATTGCAACACTGTTGACAACGCCCTCTACGATCCGAACAACGGAAACTATCTATCGGGTGGAATGGTTCCCGCCACTCCTACCGGAGACGGTAAGGCTGTCGGGTCAAAATGCGGAAATAGACCCGGCACCAAGTGGCAAGTATTTTCTCAATATCCTGTTCCGGGGTATCCCGATCCCGAGACCTGCGGCGTCTCGATAACCCCTTTCGGGCCACTGTCTAACTATGTGTGCACTACCGGGAGGACCCTCGCGGTTGACCAAGCGCAGACGCTCAAGAACAGATTCGTCAAAATCTATACGATCGGCCTCGGAGTGGGGATCGATAAGGCCTTCCTATCGCAGATAGCGAGCGGTCCAACGTTTGAGTACTATGCGCCGAGTTCCAGCGATTTACAGGCTATTTTCAATATGATTGCCAAAGACATCAAGCTACGTCTTGTGCAGTAGGCAGGAGAGAAAGAGATGCGTGAACTATATGGTCATACGGTTGTGATCGCAAAGGGAAGGGGGTAGACACCATGGCAGTAGACATCATCTCCCTCCGTTTCAAAATGAAGAACGAAAGGGCTCAGGCAGACTTCGAGGAGGCCATCGCCCCCCTTGACGGATTTCGCATCCAGAAGCCGGGGGAGTTCGGGTCGTGCGATGCACTCATACTGGAGATCGGGGACGACCCGGAAAAAGAGCTTCAGTTTGCCACCGCCGTCAAGACATCAGGCATCGCAAGCCATGTCTTCCTGACCGCGGCGAGCACCCACCCGGACATCCTTCTTGGCGCCCTTAGAGTGGGGGCAGGAGGCTTCTTCCCTCAGCCCGTCGACAAGGAAGAAGTGCGGAACACGCTCCTCAAGCTCAAGGGGCAGCGAGACCTTGCCCCGGCAGGAAAGAGCCCCGTGAGAAAGGGCAAGATCATCGATGTGTTCGGAGGGAAGGGCGGTGTAGGAACAACCACGGTCGCTGTGAATCTGGCCACCAGCCTCATGGAAATGGAGGGTGTCCAGACCGTTGCCCTCGTGGACATCAATGCACCCTTCAGCGACATACCTCTCTTTCTGAGCCTTCAGCCGCCCATCTTCGACTGGATGGAGGTCTTGAAAAATATAAACCGGCTTGACTCGACCTACCTGATGAGCATCCTCTGCAAGCATGCGTCAGGGGTGTATGTGCTTCCCTCCCCCACTGTGCCGGTGGATGACCCCAACATCCCGAGGGTTATGGATACACTCATGAAATTGATGCGCACTATGTTCGATTTCATCATAGTGGACTCAGGACACTCCACCGATGAGACGTCACGGACGGTCCTGAAGCTATCGGATAAGGTGCTGCTCGTCACCGTATTGAGTTTGCCGTCACTGATCAACGTAAAACGGCTGCAGGGTATCTTTCGGAAGCTGGGCTACCCGTTCGAGGAAAATGTGGAGATTGTGGTCAACCGGGCCAACCAGAGAGCGTCTGTTTCCATAGGAGAGGCTGAGGAGACCCTCAACAAGAAAATTTACTGGGGGATCCCGAACGATTACCGCGTCACCATGAGTGCAATTAACCAGGGCAAGCCTCTCAGCCTGGTGGCCTACGGGGCGGAGACCTCGACCAAGATGAGAGGGCTGGCATCGATCATCTCGGGAAGAGACGAAAAGAGAAGAAAGAAGGCTTTCTTCGGTTTGAGGTAGTACCTGGTAGCGTGTAACGCGAGGAGGTTTGATGGAGCTGATTAAGGAGAGACCGATGAAATTCATTGTCACCGACGAATATAGTGAGCTCAAAACCCGGGTCCATGACCGCCTGCTCGACGTGCTCGATCTTTCACTCATTGATACCCTCGAAAAGGATCAACTGAGGAGGGAGATACGAAGAGCGATAGAAGTGATACTGACCGAGGATCGGCAGGCTATGCCCCTCAACTTCGATGAGAAGGAGCAGTTCTGCGGGGAGGTTGTGGACGAGGTACTCGGGCTTGGGCCGATTGAGCCCTTCATGCATGACCCGACCGTCACCGACATCCTGGTCAACACGCACAGCAAGATCTATGTCGAAAGATACGGTAAGCTGCAGGCTACCGGCGCCCGCTTCAAAAACGAGGCCCACCTGAAGAGAATCATCGACCGCATCGTCTCCGCTGTGGGGCGACGCATCGACGAGTCCTGCCCTATGGTCGACGCCAGACTGCCGGACGGATCGCGCGTGAACGCGATCGTGCCGCCGCTGGCCATAGACGGCGCCTGTCTCTCCATCCGCCGCTTCGCGGTTGAGCCCCTGGAGCTGGAGGACCTCATTACGCTGAAGACGCTGACGCCTGAAATCGGAGATCTCTTCAAGGGCATGGTGAAAGCGCGGCTCAATGTCTTGATCTCCGGAGGAACCGGAACGGGCAAGACCACGCTGCTCAACGTGCTCTCCCGTTTCATCCCCGCTGACGAGCGTATCGTCACCATCGAAGATTCCGCAGAGCTTCAAATGAAGCAGGAGCACGTGGTCCGACTCGAGACAAAGCCGGCAAACATCGAGGGGAAAGGCGAGGTCACCCAGCGCGACCTTGTGAGAAACAGTCTGAGGATGCGGCCCGACCGCATCATTGTCGGTGAGGTCAGGGGCATAGAGGTCCTGGACATGCTCCAGGCGATGAATACAGGCCATGACGGCTCTTTAACCACCATCCACGCCAACTCGGCCAGGGACGCCCTTCTACGGCTTGAGACGCTCGTGGCCATGGCCGGGCTGAACATCCCCAACGACGCGGTGAGGAAGTACGTAAGCTCGGCGATCGACATCATCATCCAGGTTGCCCGCCTCGTCGACGGAAGCAGAAAGGTCGTATCCTTCCAGGAGGTCACCGGGATGGAATCGGGCATCATCACACTCCAGGAGCTTTTCGCTTTCGAGCAGACGGGCATCGATGCAAACGGCGCCGTCAAGGGACAGTTCCGGAGCCTGGGCATCATGCCCGGATTCCTCGACCGGTTCAAGGCGCTTGGCGTGCCTATCCCTTATGAAATGTTCGATGCCAAACGAGCGCATTTGAAAGCCTAGGAGAAAAAACGATGAACCTGA